>NZ_JBHLVO010000026.1:0-72337 GCF_042433335.1 Metabacillus herbersteinensis | reverse complement strand
AACTGGACTTGGCAAGGTCCAAAAATGGCCTAAATGATGATCTCGGAGAGGTCTACTATTCTCTATAATTGCTTCAAATCCAATAAAAAAATCAAAAGGAGTTCGGAATGAGAGCATTCCGAACTCCTTTTGTCTACAAACTGAAAAGTCCGACTCCTCTTGAGTCGGACTTTTTTAAATCCTTTAGAAATCGTTTCTCTTTGAACCCCACTACTCTTTCTAGTATACTCAACCTAGATTAAGTTGAGCTGAAAAAAGTATTGCATAGAAAGTAGGAACATACCAACATGATTGATTTCGATACTTTACAACTACCTAATGAAATAAAGAAATTAGTAGAAGAACGATTTGTTAAACAACCTAGTGATGAACATAATTATTTAATTGGAAAAACAGGGTATATACCATCAGAAGAGTACCTTCTTACAGACGCAATCGTAGCATTATCACTGGGGAAAAACATTTTACTAAAAGGTCCTACAGGCTCTGGGAAAACAAAATTAGCTGAAACGTTATCCGCTCTATTTTTGCAACCAATGCACAGTATAAACTGTTCAGTTGATTTAGATGCCGAAGCTTTACTCGGATTTAAAACAATCAACAATCATGAGGGTCAAACAAACATTGAATTTGTTGCAGGACCTGTTATTAATGCAATGAACCACGGGCATTTTCTCTATATCGATGAAATTAATATGGCAAAACCAGAAACTCTACCTATTCTAAATGGAGTATTAGACTATCGAAAGATGATTACTAACCCATTTACTGGTGAAGTGGTGAAGGCCAACCATCAATTTGGTGTAATTGCTGCGATCAATGAGGGTTATGTCGGAACGGTACCATTAAATGAAGCATTAAAAAATCGATTTGTTGTAATTGATGTTCCATACATTCAAGGGAAACAGTTAAAAGAAGTGTTAGCCAGTCAATCTAAATTAACGGATGTAACAGCGCTAGATAAATTCACTAAGCTCTCCGCAGACCTTATTTTACTCGTACACAATGGACAAGTCTCGGAGGAAGCCGCTTCGATTCGCGCACTTATTGATACATGTGATCTCGCTAAATATTTACCTCCGCTACGTGCAATTGAACGAGCTATTGTCGAAAAGCTCGAGGACGAAAGAGAAAAGGCTGCAATTCGAAACTTAGCTGAAACTTTATTTGAATGAGGGATTTCATTTGAGATTTATTAAATTTAATGATCAGCAAGTTGACTCCTTTTTATTTATGGAACTATCAGATCTTGCAAAAGTATTAACGAAAAGAGCAGATACTGAGCTAGAATATTCTGTTCATTCTTATTTAAATCCACTAGATCAAAAAATATTTGTAAGTCATTTCTGGGACCATCGAGATCATACTGATATGGTTAGTGGTTTAAAAAGTGATCTTTTCCTCAGAAGTATCGGTAACTATTTTCATACACATTATGAGGAAATGACTCATTTTTTGACTAAAATAAGTTCCAACAAATTATCAAGCTTTGCAAAACAGTTATTCATCCTTTGCGAGGATTTACGGCTTGAAGAAATATGCAAAAAAGAAAGGCCAGGAACTAGGAAAGTATTTGAAAAACGCAGGGTCATGTATCGTAGACATTTTCAAAGTCAACGAACGATTAACAGTGAACGAAGCATATACACAGATGCACTTTTTAACACACTTTATTTAAAGTTAACTGCAGATACGCCACTTGAAGAAATAACATTTTCTCATGAAAGTATTCAGCTTGCACTCCCATACCTATCCTCAGAAATAGCAAAAGTTTTTGATGCAAAGGATACAAGGGAAATCATGACAATTGTTTTAACAATTGTTGAAGTTCTAGAAGATCTAGTTGAAAAAGACATGTTAAATACGTACTTTTTTCTCCCTGATTTAAACTATGATGAAGTTAAACTAGGCTCTCTTTTCGACGAAATGAAAAGAAAATCAAAATTGAAAAACAATGATGTATTGATACAAGACAAAAATGAAGAAAAAGATGTTCATGAAGACAAGTTACCAACTTGGCATCGAGAAACAAGTAAACCTACAAAAAGTTTTCTTCAATTTGATCTTGAGCAAGGCACGAAAACAAACATTAAGGGAGACGCTGCTCGTGAGGGGGAAGACGGTGATCAAGCACTAGGAACTGTTCAGGGAGCCTCAAAAAAAGCAGCGGGTAACGACTATTCCAAAATGGAAGCTTTGGAAAACAACCGTGAAGATAATGACAAGAATGGGCAATACTCTTTTGGCAAGGAAAACAAATTCGCTTATCCCGTATTTCAAAAGCCCATAGCTCCAACCGTTTTAGACATAGAAAGCTACAAAACAAATAAAGATGGAATCGTCGTCTATCAAAAAAAGCTTAAACAAATGATCCAGAAAACACTTGAACACAAAAAAACACAGCCACGGACTGATTTACATATAGGAAGACTTAATAAAAAACTAATACGACTCTTTACAGATGAAAACTCGAGACTATTTTACAAAAAAGAGCAGCCTTCACCTGAGATTGACGCTGTTTTTACCTTGCTAGTCGACTGTTCTGCATCAATGTTTGATAAGATGAATCAAACCAAACTAGGAATCACACTTTTTCATGAAGCACTTAAATCAGTTCGGGTTCAACATCAAGTTGTCGGTTTTTGGGAAGACACTAGTGATGCAACTGCGACAAAGCAACCAAACCATTTTTATACCGTTGTCCCATTTGAAGATTCCTTGAAAAGACAAACAGGTCCAGAAATCATGCAATTACAACCAGAAGAAGACAACCGAGATGGGTATGCGATCCGACATATGACAAAGCAGCTTTCAACTCGTTACGAAAAACAAAAATTTCTTCTTGTATTTTCCGATGGAGAGCCAGCTGCAATGGGTTATGAAAAGAATGGCATTATTGACACACATGAAGCAGTTATAGAAGCAAGAAAGCGGGGAATTGAGGTTATCAACGTGTTCCTAGCAAACGGGGAAATTGATGAAGGTCAGCAAAAAATGATTCAAAATATATACGGAAAATATAGTATTCTCGTTCACAAAATAGAAGAATTACCTGAACAGCTTTTTCCGTTACTAAAAAAGCTACTTCTTAAAACGATTTAATTACACTAATATACTAAATATTTTTCTTTAAATGAAGGTTATAGTCGAAAATGAAGATAAGATAAAATTATATATTTATTTGATAATTCTAATAATTTAGACATCAATTAACAAGTTTATTGAATAAAATTCATAAAATTTTTTTGAATATTTTCAGTTATCAGCTTGGAATGTGTTGATGTCAGTGTTAAAATAGTCATGGAAGCGTTTTAATATCAGACTACTATACTTGTAACACTGGATAATATTTCACGATAGTATCCTTTCTATTTTCAGAAATCAGACGGTTTCTGACTATTAAGAATAGTTGGGGGTAATTTTAGATGTCAGAAGGTACAACAAAAAGAAACTTTCCTTGGGAAGACTTTCATGGTCCTAACCTAGGGTATGTCATGGAAATGTATGATCTTTACAAAGAAGATCCAAATTCCGTTGATAAAGATTTAAGAACAATTTTTGATGAGTCGGGCTCTCCTGCTCAAGACGTAAATGAAGGCAAAAGCAGTCTTCCAAGTGAAACAAACATTCCTGTAAATGCTGTTAAGATGAAAAAAGTTGCTGAAGCGGTTAAACTCGCAAACAATATTCGTACGTATGGTCACTTAAATGCTTCTATTTATCCGTTTGAAGATGCAACTGAAAAAAATGAATTTCTTCGTTTAGAAGAGTATGATTTAACTAAAGAAGACTTATTAGAAATACCTGTTGAATTATTATGTCAAGATGCCCCAGAAGATGTAAAAAATGGCTTAGATGCCTATGAATATTTAAAAGATGTTTATAAAAAGTCAATTTCCTTTGAATTTAGTCATGTGCATAACTATGAAGAAAAAACATGGTTAAAACAAGTAGTCGAATCAGGAGAGATTTTTAAAACTCTCACTACAGATAAACGTCTTTCAATTTTGAAACGATTAACAGAAGTAGAAGGATTTGAACAATTCCTTCATCGCACGTTTGTTGGTCAAAAGCGTTTTTCAATTGAAGGCTTAGATATGTTAGTCCCTATTTTAGATGAATTAATCGCTGGTGCAGTACAAGGTGGAACAAAATCAATTAATATTGGTATGGCTCACCGTGGACGGTTAAATGTTTTGGCGCATGTTCTTGGTAAACCCTATGAAATAATATTCTCTGAGTTTCAGCATGCTCCTAATAAAGAACTTGTCCCTTCCGAAGGATCAGTTGGAATCAACTACGGTTGGAGCGGTGATGTAAAGTATCATTTAGGTGCTAACCTACAAATTAAAGATGAGAATACAGTTCGGGCTAAACTGACTCTTGCAAACAATCCAAGTCATTTAGAGTTTGTTGATCCAATTGTTGTTGGGTATACACGAGCAGCACAAGAAGTACGGACAGCAACGGGTTATCCTAAGCAAGATGTAAATGCTTCGATGGCTATTTTAATTCATGGAGACGCAGCCTTTCCAGGGGAAGGAATTGTTGCTGAAACACTGAATTTAAACAGTTTAACGGGCTATCAAACTGGTGGAACAATACACATAATTGCTAATAATATGATAGGTTTCACAACTGAAAGTCGGGATTCACGTTCTACTAAATATGCTAGTGATTTAGCAAAGGGATATGAAATTCCAATTGTACATGTGAATGCAGATGATCCAGAAGCCTGCTTGGCTGCTGTATTTATTGCGACTGAATATCGTAAACGATTTAACCGAGATTTCTTAATCGATCTTATTGGCTATCGAAGATTTGGTCATAATGAAATGGATGAACCAGCGACAACTCAGCCGAAACTTTATGAAAAAGTACGCAAACATCCTACGGCTAAAGTTTTATATGCAAAACAGCTGGAAAATAAAGGCGTTTTAACACCAGAAATTGCCGAAAAAATTGAGAATGATGTTCAACAAAAACTTGAAACAGCTTATCAAAAAGTTCCATCAAAGCGTGTTGCAGAAGTGCATGATATCCAGTTGCCAGAAACTATATTAAACGGACTACCAGATATTAAAACTGCTATTGCACATTCTCAGTTGCTTGATTTAAATCAATCTTTAATTAAATGGCCGACTAATTTTAATGTCTTTACAAAATTACAAAAAATACTTGAACGCAGAGCGAAAGCGTTCTCAAATGAAGGCAAAGCAGAGTGGGCACTTGCTGAGACTCTTGCATTTGCATCAATATTAGAAGATGGAACACCAATTCGCATGACCGGGCAAGACTCACAGCGTGGTACATTCGCGCAACGTCACATTGTTCTGCATGATAGTGAAACTGGAGAGTTTTATTCACCTCTTCACACACTTCCAAATGCAAAAGCTTCATTTGCTGTGCACAATAGTCCGTTGTCAGAAGGATCCGTTATCGGATTTGAATATGGCTATAATGTTTTTGCACCTGAAACACTTGTTATTTGGGAAGCACAATACGGTGATTTTGCAAATGCTGCACAAGTGTTTTTTGATCAATTTATCGCTGCAGGTCGTGCGAAATGGGGTCAGAAATCGGGTCTAGTTATGCTGCTACCACACGGTTATGAAGGACAAGGTCCAGAGCATTCGAGTGGAAGACTGGAACGTTATCTACAGCTTGCTGCTGAAAACAACTGGACGGTGGCAAACCTTACAAGTGCAGCGCAGTATTTCCATATATTAAGACGTCAAGCTTCAATTTTAAATCGAGAAGAAGTAAGGCCACTTGTAATCATGACACCAAAGAGTCTACTGCGTAATGCACAAACCGTTTCAGACATTACAGAATTAAGTGAAGGCAAGTTCCATTCTGTCATTGAACAATCAGGACTTGGTGAGAATGTGAGCAAAGTTAAAAGAATCGTATTATGTAGCGGTAAGATTGCAATTGATTTAACAGACAAGCTAAAAACAATAGAGATCGATAAAGATTTGGTTCACATCCTTAGAGTTGAAGAAATCTATCCGTTTCCTAAAAAGGACATTGAGACCATTCTTCAAAAGTACTCTTCACTTGAAGAATTGACTTGGGTTCAAGAGGAACCAAAAAACATGGGTGCATGGACGTTTATTGAATCAAATCTGCGGGAAGTAGCTCCGGAGGGTGTTTCTGTTAATTATATCGGTAGACAAAGAAGACAAAGTCCTGCAGAAGGTGATCCGAATATTCATAAAAAAGATCAAGAGCGTATTGTTACAGATGCTTTAACATGGAATAACTTAATCTTAAGCATAAGATAAATTACGATAATAGGCAATGTGAGAGCAGCACCTAAGATGATTTTATCAATAAGTATTTTAATAAAGTTGGTAAATGTTGCTCTAACACGCCGACCTAGGGGGAACTAACATGGCTGAAATTATAGTACCTGAATTAGCAGAATCGATTTCTGAAGGAACAATTGCGCAATGGCTAAAACAACCTGGTGATGCGGTTGAAAAAGGTGAATATTTAGTAGAACTTGAAACGGACAAAGTAAACGTTGAACTAATTGCTGAGTTTTCAGGAGTTATTAAAGAGTTGCTCAAAGAATCAGGTGACACGGTTCAAGTAGGAGAGGTTATTGGGGTCATTGACGAAGGTGGACAAGCTACTTCTAAAGTAGAGGAAACTCCTAAAGAAGAAGTCAAAGCTCAGGAATCAACACCAGCTCCAACTCAAGTACAAGAAACAGTTTCCGCGACAAATGAAGAAGGAAAAAAACAACAACGTCCAATCGCATCTCCAGCTGCACGAAAACTTGCGAGAGAACGTGGAATTGATCTTCAGCAAGTTCCAACAGTTGACCCATTAGGCCGACTAAGAAAACATGATGTTGAAGCATATAATGAGCCGAAAAGTACTCAGCAACAAACACCAGCTAAACCGGCAACTGCTCCAACAACTCAAAAGCTACAATCAACACAGGTTGAACAACCAGGTAAACCTGTCGAACGCTTAAAAATGACTCGCCGTCGTACAACAATTGCGAATCGTCTAGTAGAAGTACAACAAACAGCTGCGATGTTAACAACATTTAACGAAGTTGATATGACAAACGTGATGGATGTAAGAAAGCGTCGTAAAGACAAATTCTTTGAGCAACATGATGTTCGTCTTGGTTTTATGTCATTTTTCACTAAAGCAGTCGTTGCAGCGCTTAAACAATATCCATTACTAAATGCAGAAATTCAAGGTAATGAAATCGTTAAAAAGAAATTCTATGATATCGGGATCGCCGTTTCAGCACCAGAAGGTCTCGTTGTACCAGTTGTTCGCGATGCAGACAGATTGAATTTTGCTGCAATTGAGGGAGAAATATTAGATTTAGCTCTTAAAGCACGCGATAACAAATTAGCATTAAAAGATTTACAGGGTGGAACGTTTACGATTACGAATGGTGGAGTATTTGGCTCATTGTTATCGACTCCAATCTTAAACGGACCGCAAGTTGGTATTCTAGGTATGCATAAGATTCAACTCCGTCCAGTTGCGATTGATGCAGAACGTATGGAAAATCGTCCTATGATGTATATCGCATTATCTTATGACCATCGAATTGTTGATGGAAAAGAAGCGGTAAGTTTCCTAGCAACTGTAAAAGAACTACTAGAAGATCCAGAATCCTTATTATTAGAAGGATGATATAAAAAAAGAAGGCAGAATGATCCTTTAATGCGATCATTCTGTTTTTTTATTTAGGCAAGTACGTCCTAAAAAAGAGCATTTATTAGGTATTGCATAATATTATTATGTTAACTAATAAAACTATTCTTTACCTTCTCCCTTTTTTTTTGTTACAATAGACTTTATATTTTCAAAATTTGTTCAACAGGTTTAGATCATCAAAAGCTTTAGAAATTATAACTATTTTTATTAGGAAGACTTACGAGGTGAAGTATGAAGAATAATGTTGATCAATGGTCATCAAAGCTATCATTTATTTTAGCTGCAGCGGGATCGGCGATAGGTTTAGGAGCGATTTGGAAGTTTCCCTATGTTGCTGGTACAAGTGGTGGGGGAGTATTTTTCTTAATCTTTATTTTATTTACTGTGTTAGTTGGATTACCACTGCTGATAGGCGAGTTTATAATTGGCCGAAGTACACAAAAGGATGCCATTCAATCTTATAAGCAAATTGCTCCAAACACAGGCTGGCGTTTTGTCGGAAGATTGGGTGTTGTTACATGCTTTATCTTACTGACGTTTTATAGTGTTGTAGGTGGTTGGATATTAATCTATATAGGTATTGGTTTAACAGGCGGACTCACTGGATTAACAGAAGTTCAATATGGGGAATTGTTTGGACAAACCATTACGAATCCGTTTCTCGTTCTAGCTTCACAGTTAATCTTTTTGCTTATTACTGCATTTATTGTGGCAAAAGGGGTTTCAAATGGGATAGAAAAGGCGAGTAAAATTATGATGCCCGCTTTGTTTTTAATTTTTCTCTTTCTCATTATTCGATCTGTAACCTTAGATGGAGCTATGGAAGGAATAGAATTCTTTCTTTATCCTGATTTTTCGAAAGTAACATCAGAAGCTATCTTGTTTGCGATGGGTCAATCATTTTTTGCTCTTAGTGTTGGGGTGTCTGTAATGGTTACGTATAGTTCGTATTTATCGAAAAAAGAAAATCTGCCACAATCAGCGCTTGCAATTGTTATTTTGAATTTAATTGTAGCTCTATTAGCAGGTTTAGCAATCTTCCCAGCAGTATTTTCTTTTGGTTTAAAGCCAGATGCTGGTCCGGTGTTGTTATTTAATGTGTTACCAACTGTTTTCAATCAAATGCCATTCGGAATTTTATTCTTAATTGCGTTTTTAGTACTATTCCTTTTTGCAACTCTTACATCCGCTTTTTCTATGCTAGAGCTAATTGTTGCACCTCTTGCAAAAGGGGATTCAAAAAAGAAAAGTATGTACTCTTGGATTATTACCATCGTCATTTTCATCTGCGGAATTCCTGCAGCACTTTCGTTTGGCGTCCTAAGTGAAGTGACTATTTTTAACCTATCTATTTTTGATGCATCTGATTTTTTAGTTAGTAACATTTTAATGCCTTTAGGAGCGTTGCTTATTTCAATTTTTGTCCCTTTAAAGCTATCAAAACAACAATTAATGGATGAATTAACACAAGGGTCTTCGATTGGGAAAAAGCTTTTTACTATATGGTTTATTCTATTAAAATATGTTGCCCCAGTTGCAATCATTCTTGTTTTCTTAGATGTACTAGGTTTTCTAGAATTTTTGAAATAAAAAATGAGAGAGGCGGACACTGTTCTGCCTCTCTTTTATGACATATAAGAAAGTGAAAAATTGGATACTAAGTCTGCGTTTTTGAATCCAGCTCCAGCGCCTAGCCCCTCGAGGTCATAAGTCAATTCTAAATTGAAGGCAAAGACCGCCTTCTATTTAGAATCGCCTTATGCTTGTCGGGGCTGACCAAGGCGCTTGCGCTTTTTTTATTTACAGCTTTGGTCTTAGTAAGGCTGCCACTTAAGCTTCGAAGCCTCTGCATATCTCTTTTCCACTTCTGGCCAGTTAACAAGCTTCCACCAGTTGTCTACATATTTTTCGCGTTCGTTTTTATATTGAAGATAATAAGCATGCTCCCAAACATCTAGCACGAGAAGCGGGATAACATCCCATTGGCTTAGGTTTTGGTGCTTTTCAGCTTGAAGGATTTCTAGTCGATGGGACCGAGGTGACCAAACTAAAAGCGCCCAGCCGACAGCTTCAACATTTTTGGCAGACTCTGAGAAGTGCTTTTTAAACTTATCATAGCTACCAAATGAAGAGTTGATTTCTTTTGCAAGCTTTCCTGATGGTTTTCCTCCACCGTTAGGGCTCATGATCGTCCAGAAGATCGTATGCAAATAATGGCCTGCTCCATGAAAGGCTGCTTCTCTTTCCCAGTGTTTGATTAAGTCATAGTCATTACGTTCTCTGGCCTTTTTCATTTCTTTTTCAGCTTTGTTCAAGCCTTTCACATAACTAGCATGGTGTTTATCATGATGAAGTTGCATGATTTCACGGCTTATTGTTGGTTCTAAAGCGTTGTAAGAATAGGGAAGGGGAGGTAAAGTGTGCTCTCCAACTGGGACAGTATCTTCGATCATAACTCTTTCAATGTTTTCATCAACGATGTGATTCTGATTTGTAAGTAGCTCGAATTGAGAATACAAAGAATTTGCACGCTCATAAAGAATTGTATCTGAGTGACTTGTACCTTTGTCGTTCATATCATTTTTAAACTGAAGTAGTTCTCGTTTAAAGTCTGAACCATCCTCTGCAGAAAGTGCTTGATAATTTTGTAAAAGTAAATCAGCCCAACTCATTAAAGATGAAATGTAGTTTTCGTTCACGGTTCGCCCTCCTTTTTTAGGTCGCATGACACTATATGACTAGGAAAAGCCTAAGGTTCATAACAGACCTTTAACAAACAATTTGTATTTTTAAAGGATTGCGAAAAAAACTCTTTTTCAATTCTTATTATTGGTTTAAAATATGTATCAGCTTGTGAAATTTTATTTAACAGGAGGGCGCTATGCCAAATCTTATTTATCGCAAAGAACGAGTCTACTTTGCGCTACTCATTCTTTTTAGTCTTCCGCTTTATTTCCTTTTACTTCTTTCTGGTATTGGCATCATACTTTTATTTTTATTAGTTGCCTTACCCTTAGTGGCATTTTTTACTTCACTGGCCACGATTCGTACAAATGGTGTTAAAGTCACTAAAACTCAATTTCCAGAAATGCACCAGATGGTTACTGAAGTAAGTGAAAAAATGGGAATTCAAGTAGTACCAGACGTGTACATCATTCAATCGGAAGGACTTCTCAATGCGTTTGCAACAAAGTTCTTTCGTCGAAATATGATTGTCTTGTATTCCGAAATTGCTGATCTTTTTGTATTAGAGGCAAAGGGGGAGCTCCAATTTGTTATTGCACACGAACTCGCACACATAAAACAAAATCATATTTTAAAGAATTTATTAATTTTACCTGGTAACTGGATTCCATTTTTGAGTCAAGCTTATTCAAGAGCATGTGAATATACATGTGATTCGATGGCAGCATATTATACAAAAAACCTCGAGGCTTCAAAGCAAGCATTAACGGTTTTAGCAATTGGAAAGAGCTTGTATCATCAGGTTGATGTAAAGGAATATTTACTTGAGGCTAGCAAAGAACAAAATGTGTTTGCATGGATAGGGGAAAAATTCTCTACCCATCCATTTCTTCCAAAAAGAATAAACCATTTAGAAGAACAGTTTGGACAATCTTACAATATAAACTTTAGGACCTCGAATAAAGTAAGATTAGTGCTTGCGACCATAGTGTTCCTGTTTGTACTTGTTACGGTGGGTTCATTTTTTGCATTTCAAGCTTTTCAAAGCACAACCTTATACAGTGATTTTTCTCTCGGATCAAAGGATACGACTCAACTAATGCTAGCTGCGTCAGAAGGCGATATAGAAAAAGCGCAACAACTAATAGAAGCTGGTGCTGATGTAAATGCACAAGATGCAGATGGATGGACTGCCTTGCATTTTGCAGTTATGTGGAATCTATATGATTATGAAGAGTATGGTTATGAAGAGGAAGACGAACTTGCTCCAACGGTTAATGAGAACATGGTTAGACTGTTGCTTGAAAATGGCGGAGATCCTAACCTCAAAACGAACGAGGAAGAAACGATACTGTTAACGATTGTTGATAACGGTATGATCGACTTACTGGATTTGCTGTTAAAACACGGAGCAGATGTAAATATAAACGATAGCTATGGTGATACCGCATTAATTCGAGCTGTGTATATGGAAGATGCTCAGTTTGTTGAAAAACTGCTTGAAGCGGGAGCAGAAAAAGCACTCGCAAATGATGAAGGCTTAACAGCAGTGGAGATAGCGGAAGACTTAGAAGTTAAAGAGATAGAACAGATTCTAAAATATTAAGAGAAAGGCAGACCTTGTTAGATTCAAAGGTCTGCTTTTTTCATTTGACCAATTAAGTAGTCAGACTTAATTATCCTTAAAACCTCTTAAATTCCTTAAATCGAGTACCTTGATAGGTTAATTCACCTTCATCACCTTCGACAACCACACCTGATACATCTGCCTTTACTTGAAGCTCTATTCGATTATCTTCGCTTTCTAGCATAAAGACACCTCCTTGATAATGGGTATTATGACAAATTCTATCATGAAGAAACTAGTATAAATAGTAGTAGAAATTATTTTTTTAAATAATGAGCGATCGTTAATAATGGAAAAATCTTATTATAGCTATGATATCGAATATAAAACTGCCCTGGTAAGCCAATTCCTGTTGGATAGGATAATGATTCTTCTTCCCATTTCTGATTTATTAATTGAAGCATTCCTTTCATTACTGAAGGTTCCTGCTTTTCACTGCTAGATAGAAGTGTATCTAGTGCCCAGGCGGTTTGTGAAGGAGTACTAAATGGAAGAGGAACGTATTGCTTCATTTCACTACTTTGACAAGACTCACCCCAGCCACCCTTCATTCCCTGAACAGATTTAATCCATTGTATGGCCTTTTTAATATGAGGATCTGATTTAGGTACCCCCACAGCACGCAAACCTGTAACAGCTGCCCAAGTTCCGTAAAGATAACAAACACCCCATCTCCCATACCAGGATCCGTCTTTTTGTTGATTTTGAAAAAGCCAGTTCACTGCAGCACTAATACTTGGATGTTTCATTGTTAAGCCTGCGAAATTTCCAAAGTATTCTAGGACTCGACCAGTTAAATCTGCAGTTGACGGATCGATTGCAGCATCTTTTGCATTTTCAAGTGGAATGTAAGTTAATAGGTAAGAATCTGTATTTTTTTCAAAGGCTGCCCAACCACCGTCTTGATTTTGCATCGAGAGAAGGTAGTTGGTACCTCTATGCCAAGCCTCTCTAGCCTCATGATTAGTTACAGCATATTTAGTTATCGCCCGTAATGCTGCAGACGTGTCATCATTATCAGGGTTTAGAGAATTTATATCCGAAAAGCCCCATCCTCCTGGTGGAACAAGAGAATTGTGCACAACCCAATCTCCCCGTTTATCGTGTTGCTTATGAAGCAAATAAGTAGTAGATTTCTTAATCATAGAATGAGAAATCGGAACACCTGCTTCTTGAAGGGTATATGAAATTAAAGAGGTGTCCCAAACAGTAGATGTGGAGTTTTCAAGATGCTTATTTTTTCCACAGGTTGTTACCAGCGTTTTTACACCTTGGATTGCTTGCTGAATTTGTGGTGATGTTTTTTCATATCCAAGTGCTAGCAATGCATAAATCATGAAAAACGTTGCACTTGCATAACTGTAAAGCGTACCATCCTTTTCAATTCGAGCAGTCATGTATCGCTCAGCATAGCTATAGCCTAGCCGGTGGAAATATGCAGGAAAGTGCGCTAGCTTTTGCATCTCCTTTGTAAAGATGTCTGTCACTGAACGATCATGATGATACAGTTCCCATGTATTATTTCTATCGTGAGAGATAAATAGGTGATCTAATTTAGGTGAATGATCATGTTTAAGTGAAAACTTTTTGTTTGCGACGATCATCATTGGAATAAAGTGAATTCTTGCATAGGTGCTGAATTGAAAAAAGTTAATTGGGAAGGAAGGAGGAATGAGTAAAAAACTCATAGGAATATAAAATAATTTTGGCCAAGGAAATAGTCCGTTTGCGGCCAACATCCACTTAGTCATAAAGTGCGTCTTGCCAAGTCCACCATTTTCACGAATAAACATCTCAGCTTTTTTCATGTTCAAATCATTTTTCTTGTAGTGGCCAGAAACTAATAATGCACTATAGGCTTGGACTGTTGCAGTCAGGTTGCCAAATTCCTCATTAGGATAGACTTTCCAAGATCCATTATTTGTTTGGAGACTTATTATTCGATTCACAGAGCCCTTTATGAGATTTTCATCATGTATATCTAACCCTTTTAACGTCATTAGTAGGAAAGCATCTGTCATAGGTCCACCTTCAAAACAAAAATTCCAAGAACCATCTTCATTCTGATTTTCGTTTAATTCATCAACCATGGTTTTAAGTGCTTCTTTCGCTAACCTCTCGATTTGTTCCATAAGGCTTCACCTCAAAATAATGGGTATGCTATTTTCAGTGAATTTATGATGAAAAGAAAAGCAAGTGACTAATTCAAAAATGAATTAATTTATTCAAGAATGAATTAAAAAGATTATGAAATTCAAGATTATAGCGATCTTTTGTCTAAAACAATCGTATTAGTTGTAGGTTCAATATGGCATGAAAATTGCATGATGTAAGGGAGTAGATCTTTAATGTGAAAGGTGGATTATATGACTTCTGTAATGAAATTAAACTTTAAGCCTCCAGTATTCAATTCCAATGATGAAGAAAGACAGCATTTAAAGCAAAAACTTGCGGGTGCGTTTCGGTTATTTTCAAAATTTGGTTTTGACGAAGGAGTTGCTGGTCATATTACAGCTAGAGATCCAGAGAAAAAAGATCATTTTTGGGTAAATCCTTTTGGAATGCATTTTAGTCAAATTAAGGCTTCCGATTTAATCCTCTGCGATCATGAAGGAAATGTTGTAGAAGGTGAATTACCAGTTAACCGCGCCGCTTTTGCGATTCATTCTCAAATTCACGCAGCACGACCTGATGTCATTGCTGCCGCACATGCCCATTCAATTTATGGAAAGTCTTGGTCATCACTAGGGCGATTATTAGATCCGATTACTCAGGATGCTTGTGCATTTTATAATGATCATTCTTTATTTGATGATTACACGGGAATTGTTTTAGAAGTTGAAGAGGGTAGACGCATTGGCAAAACACTAGGAAGTTCCAAGGCATGTATTTTGAGAAATCATGGTTTGTTAACTGTTGGTAACACAGTGGATGAAGCAGCTTGGTGGTTCATTACAATGGAGCGTTCCTGCCAAGCACAGCTGATAGCAGAATCAGCAGGTACTCCAGTATTGATCGAAACCACGAGTGCTGAGGTTACTAGCAAGCAAGTTGGTTCTTCAGATGCAGGCTGGTTTCAATTTCAACCATTATGGAATCGAATCCTAAAGGAACAGCCAGATTTAGTTGATTAATCTGATTTTTGATAGTTTTGTGAGACGAAGAAAATGTTTCTTCGTCTTTTTACTATAGATAAACACGCATTCAAATTCAATGTTGGCATGAAAGGGTGAACTCTATATAATAGAAGGAAACACAATAAGGGGTCGATAAACATGATACATAAAACATGGCAAGAAACTACAGCAGCAAAGCAGGTTAAATGCGTACATACGAATGCTGAAAAATATATGGTAAACAGAGCGCTAACAAGTGGAAAGACATACTCAGTTCAGAACGAAACAGAAGAGTTTTATTTTGTCATCGATAACACTGGAAAAGTTGGAGGTTACTACAAAGACTACTTTGAAGACATAAAGTAACTTTTATCTTTTTATTGCGTCAAAGTGGCTACGCACCAAAGTAAAGGACCTATTCGTCGAATAGGTCCTTTTTGTCTCATTTATTTCAAGCTAATCCAAACACTCTTAACTTCAGTATAGTTTGCTAATGCATAGGAGCCCATTTCACGGCCAATTCCTGATTGCTTGTATCCACCAAATGGGGATGCTGCATCAAAAACGTTGTAACAGTTTACCCATACAGTACCAGCACGTAGTTTACTAGAAACATAGTGTGCATTTGCAATGTCACGAGTCCACAATCCAGCTGCAAGACCATAATCACTTTGATTTGCACGATTAATCACTTCATCTATATCATCAAACGGCATGGCAGCAATAACTGGTCCGAAAATTTCTTCTTTTGCAATTGTCATTTCTTCATTAACATCTGCAAAAATTGTAGGAGAAACATAGTATCCTTGATCATATGGGGTTCCGCCACCAGCTACCATTTCCGCACCCTCGTGTACACCTTTTTCAATATAGCTTAGTACACGATTTTGTTGCTCTTGTGATACAAGTGGTCCAATTTGTGTTTCAGGATCTAAGCCAGCTCCCTGACGAATATTTTTAGCATGTAATGCCATATCGGCTACAACGTTATCGTATTGTTTCTTTTGAATATAAACACGAGAACCTGCACAGCAAACCTGACCTTGATTAAACATTACGCCACTTAAAGCACCAGGAATTGCTTTTGATAAATCTGCATCTGGGAGAATAATATTTGGTGACTTCCCACCAAGCTCTAATGTGAGGCGTTTCATTGTTTTAGCGGCATTTTGCATAATAAGCTTGCCAACTTCTGTTGAACCAGTAAATGCAATTTTGTTTACGAGAGGATGATCAACCAAAGCTCCTCCTGCTGTTTCACCGAAACCAGGAACAATATTTACAACACCGGCAGGGAAGCCAGCTTCTTCAAAAAGTTCGGCAAGAAATAAAGCCGATAGTGGTGTTTGTTCAGCTGGTTTTAATACAATTGTACAACCTGTCGCAAGAGCTGCACCCATCTTCCACATGGCCATCAGCAATGGGAAGTTCCAAGGGATGATTTGACCAACAACCCCTACAGCCTCATGGCGTGTATAGTTAAAGTGTGGTCCACTTACTGGAATCGTTTGACCAACAATTTTTGTTGACCAACCTGCATAGTATCGCATATGTTCGATTGCTAAAGGAACATCAGCATTCATTGTTTCTTGAATTGGCTTCCCATTATCTAATGTTTCTAATTGAGCAAGTAATTCCTTGTTTTCTTCCATTAAATCTGCAAGCTTATACATGAGTCTGCTTCTTTCAGCAGCACTCATTCTTGACCAAGGCCCCTCATCAAATGCTTTACGAGCAGCTCTTACCGCTAAATCAATGTCTTCCTCGCACGCTTCATATACTGTTGCTAACGTTTCTCCTGTTGCTGGATTAGGGGTATCAAATGTTTTGTTCGACTGACTTTCTACGAATTTACCATCAATATAAAGCTTTTTCGTTCCAGTTAAAAATCCTTCAAGTCGTTCATTGACATTTAGTGCTAGCTTCGTCATACACAAACCTCCTAAGTTTTAGTTGCGCTTTATGTAGAGAAATCTAGGTGATGGTTAGTTACTAGAGATAGTAGAGGCGTTAGAGAAGAATGCTGTTGTGAATAGTTGTCGGATTGGAAAACGCTTACAAATTGTATATTAACCCATTTTTCGAAAGATTTCAATAAATAGGTATTTTTTCAAGAAAAAAATTCAAACGCAATGACCTTATAAAGAAGTTAGTATACACTAGAATAAGCATTTATTTATGTATGAAGGGAATTCTGTTCATGGAAAAAATGACAACAAGAACTGCTACTATCGAAGATTTACCCAGAATAGTTGAGATTTATAATTTGTCTATTCCAGGAAGGTTAGCAACTGCTGATACAGAAACTGTTTCAGTGGATAGCAGAGAAGAATGGTTTTATCAACACAGTGAAAATCACCGCCCACTAAGGGTAGCAGAAAGAAATGGGACCATTTATGGCTGGCTTAGTTTTCAATCATTTTATGGAAGACCGGCATATGTTGGTACAGCAGAATTAAGTATTTACATCGATCCAACTATGCAAGGTAAGGGCTTAGGGCGACTTTTTTTAAAGTTAGCAATAGAAGATTGTTCTCGGTTAAAGATAAAAACATTACTTGGATTCATATTTGGTCATAACAAAACAAGCTTAAAATTATTTAATCAATTCGATTTTGAAACATGGGGCTTACTTCCTAATGTGGCAGAGCTTGATGGTATTGAAAGAGATCTTATTATTGTCGGTAGGAAAGTGAGTGAAATAAAGGAAGCCCTTGTATAAGGGCTTCAAACTTACATCGAATCAATTACAAAAAAAGTATTTGGCATATATTTCAAAAATCAAGTTAATTCGTTTATAATATAATAATAAGGAAAATTAATCGGGTGGGAGGTGAGAAGAGATGAATCATTCTGTAGCTGCACGTGCAAAATTTCTAGATTATATTTATATTTGTCGTGCAATTTTTCATGCAATTGTTACTAACGGGATACGTATGCCCTTTTTTAACAATTTCATAGTTACTACAGAATGTTAAGCCATCTCTTTTTCACCTACTACGTAAGTATATATGTAAAGGAGAGGACTCTTCATTGTCCTCTCTTTTTTGTGCAAAAAACCGTGGGTAAGAAGTGTCTTATCTATGGTTTTTTTGTTTCGTAAATATTAAAATTATTCAGTTAATAAAATGGAGGTTTCATAAAATGATTATTTGCTCGATAAATGAAATAAGTAAATCTTTTGGTGGTCAACTGGTAATTGATCAATTATCGTTAGAATTACAAGAAAATGATCGAATTGGACTTGTTGGACGAAATGGAAGTGGAAAGACAACGATATTCAAACTGATCGCAGGAAGTGAACAAGTAGATAAAGGTGTAATTCATAAAAGAAAGGGATTAAAGGTAGGTTACCTAGCCCAAATTCCAACTTTTTCAGCTGATGCAACAACAAAGGATGTATTGTTAACGGCTTTCACACAGCTGATGGAGATGGAAAGTAAGTTAAAACAACTTGAAAATGAGATGATAGATAAAAATGATGATCAGATCCGACTTTTGCTCAAAGAATATGGAGAGATTCAGGAGCGCTTTACATTTTTAGGAGGATACACAATGGAAACAGAGCTGCAAAAAGTGGTGAATGGGTTGCAAATAGAAGATTTAATATCAAAACCCTTTAATCACTTAAGTGGGGGTGAGCAAACGAAGGTTTGCCTCGGATTAATGCTCTTACAAAGTCCAGATCTGTTACTACTTGACGAACCAACGAATCATCTTGATATTTTTGCAGTAGAATGGCTCGAAAAATTTCTTAAGGAGTACCTAGGAACTGTTGTGATTATCTCACATGATCGTTATTTTCTAGATGAGGTAGCAACAAAAATCTTTGATTTGGAAGATGGAGAAGTGACGGTTTATCATACGAATTACACGAATTTTATTAAAGAAAGACAAGAAAAACTACTTCATGAATTTCAAGCTTATCAAGAGCAACAGAAAAAAATAAAGAAAATGAAAGAAGCAATTAAACGGTTAAGGGAGTGGGCTAATCAAGCAAATCCACCAAACGAGGGACTTCATAAGCGGGCAAGGAATATGGAAAGAGCACTCGAAAGAATGGAGAAGTTTAAGAAGCCTGTATTAGATAGAAAGAAAATGGGACTGCTTTTTGATACAGGTAACCGCAGTGGAAAAGATGTTTTTAGATTAGGAGAAGTAACAAAATCATTTGATCAAAAATTACTTTTTAATCGCATAAAATTAGAAATTTTTCACAAAGATCGAGCAGCAATCGTTGGTCAAAATGGGACAGGAAAATCAACGATTTTAAAATTCTTATTAGGTGAAATTGTACCTGATGAAGGAAAGGTACAGATTGGCAGCAATGTTCGAATTGGATATCTTTCACAGCATCTACGAGGGGCCAAGCCAACTCAAACTGTAATAGAGTGTTTTAGAGATGAGGTGAAAATGACAGAAGGAGACGCAAGACATGTTCTTGCAAGATTTTTATTTTTTGGGGCAAATGTTTATAAGAAAATTGATGGGTTAAGTGGTGGAGAGCTAATGAGATTAAGACTTGCTCAATTAATGCATCAAGATGTAAATGTTTTAGTACTCGACGAGCCAACCAATCACTTAGATATTGATTCACGAGAAGTGTTAGAGGAAGCACTAGAAGAATTTGAAGGTACAATCCTTGCTGTTTCTCATGACCGATATTTTCTAAACAAATTATTTAAGAAAACATATTGGCTGAAAAATCAAGAGTTATATGCATTTAACGGTCCATACCAGTGGGCCAAGCAGAAGCTAGATGAACAACTATTGAAAATAGGTGAAAAATCTGAACCGAAGATAGAAAGAGAGAGGGCTAAGGTTATCAAAAAGAGTTTTCAAGCCCCTGATAAAGAGATTGAAGACTTTTTAGAAAGAGTTGAACAAGATCTTTTCATCATCGAAAGAGACATGAATAATGAGAAGGACTTAAGCAAACTGCAAGATCTACAAGCAAGAAGAGATGAAAAGGAATTGGTTCGAAATGAATTATACGATCAGTTGTCAGCTCTACTAAAAGAATAAAATGTTATAACTGAATTGAGCAAGAATTATGAAGAGACCTTTTTAAAGGTCTCTTCAAGTCGTTAATCGACGACAATATAAGCAATCATAGGAATACCGTGTTCGGAAGTAGAGTGAGTATCACAGATAAGCCGATAGGTTCCTTCTTCTTTAAAATTTAAATTTACGACTGTTTCTTGTCCTTTTTTAACAACACCTTTTATTGAAGTGCCTTCAATATAGAAAGGGTGTTCTTCGCCGTTAACCCCAACTATACTTAACGTAACATCGTTATTTTTTTCAAGAAGGATGGTTCCAGGATCAAAGCGGTAAGCTTCAATTTCTTTCCCATCAGCGGTTTTGGATTTAAACTCTCCCGTCACCATGTTGATTTCCAATTTCTTTTCTTCTGTATCAACTGACTTTGATGTTGTGATGATTGATTCAGAGCTTAATAGATACCAACCACCAAAACCGACAATAAAGCTAGCTACGATCATATACAGCCATTTCCTTTTAATAACAAATAAGCGCAAGTTAATCCCCCTTTTAGCCTGTCTTCTATCACTATATGCAGGATGGGGTACCATACTTGTCTTTTTTTATTTAAAATAAAATTCAAGTCATGGTTTAATTGAATACGCTGGTGATATGTGAAAAAATAAGAATTACACAATGATTCAATTAAGTAGAGAGAAGAGGCAATGGAAGTGAAACCAACGATGTTATTAATCGGAGCCGGAAGAATGGCCGAAGCCATTATATCCGGATTAGTAAATACCAGTAGAAATAATATAGAAGATATCTTTGTATCAAATCGTTCGGATAAACAAAGGCTAAAATTACTTCAAGAAAAATACCAGGTAGTGCCTGTTGAAGACTGGAAATCCACTGTGGATAAGGCTAACATAATTGTCTTAGCCATGCCTCCAGAAGCCCATGAACTTATCCTAGAAGAGCTTAGTGAGCTGATAGATAACCAGTTTATTGTAACAATTGCCGCAGGAATGGGGCCAACTAAGTTGGAAAGGAAATTACCTTCTAACACAGCTGTAGCATGGATAATGCCTAATACCGCAGCAGAAATAGGCGAATCCATTTCGTTGTATTGCTTTGGAAAACATGTAGAAGATTCATATTTAAGTCATTTAAAGCTCCTATTAAACGCTATAGGAGAGTCTCAGCTTTGCACAGAGCAACAAATTCATGACCTAACCGCAATAACGGGAAGTGCACCAGCATTTTTCTATCTCTTTACAGAATCGCTAATTGAAAAGGCTCAAGAATACGGGATCTCCAAGGAAGTTGCTAAGAATTTAGTCAGCCAAATGATGTATGGATCAGCGTCGATGCTTAAGGCCGGAAAACAGCCCAGCGAACTTCGTGAACAAGTAACAACTCCAGGTGGAGCAACTGCAGAAGGATTAAAGGTGTTGGACAATGGGGATTTCAGCAAATTGATTAGCGATGCGGTCGTTGCAACTAATCATAAGGCGCGAGGGAATACATGAGAATTGAAGTAAGAAGTATCGATAGGATCCAAGAGAATAAAAAAGGTCTGATCAAGGTAAAATCCCTGTCAGACCTTTACTTATTTAGATAAAAATTCCTGGATAGCTGTACTGTTTTTCTCAAAATCGAGATCAAGGACTGCTCCAGCGCCACTGTATCTTTCGTTCGTGTATCCATTATCAACAGGAATACGTAAGGTTTCAATAGTACTTGCGCCACCTGTAAGGACGTCTTTCCCAATAAACAAGGTATCGGTTGTTCCTATGTCAGTATTAACAAAAGGTGTTACTGCACCAACTAGCTTAGGTAGTTTTGTGACGCCGTCCAAGCTGATTAGTTGATCCTTAATCGCTTGAATGGCTTGTTGTTGACGTTCCACACGTCCAAAATCTCCTATTTTATCTTGTCTGAAACGAACATATCCTAATAGGTGCTCACCATCTAATCTTTGTAAACCTGGATTAATTGTTACACCAATCTTTTCAGACATCTGTTTTTCTACTTCAATTTCAACTCCGTCTGGAAATGCAACATCAATCATCTTTTCAAAACCTTGAAAATCAATTATTGCGTAATATTGCAGTTCAATACCAAAGTTTTCTTTAATCGTTTTACGTAATAAATCAGGACCACCTAAGGAAAATGCTGTGTTAATTTTATTTTTACCATGACCTGGAATATCAACATAAGAGTCTCTCATAATTGAGACTAGTTTAGGTTTTCCAGTGTTAGGATTATATTGAGCAATCATTATTGTATCCGATCGCGCCTGTTTTTCTCCTCTAGTATCACTTCCGAGTAGAAGGACATTTGTATTCCCATTTATATCTTCATTTCCATCAAAAACGTACTCTTCTTGTTGAATAGAAGTTTCACTCTTAGCTTGTTCAACCCCGTCTCGATACTGCCAATACATATAACCGACAAGTCCTACGAAGATGGTTAGTAAAGTGACAAAAGTTAAACCAAGCTTTCGAGCAAATTTCTTTTTGCGTTTTTTTTGTTTTTCAGTTCTCATAAAATATCCTTTCTCTACTTTCAGTTACTATCTATCTATTAGACTACCATTTTTTAAAAAGGTTGCAAGACCTTCCAAGGATCGTTAAACAGTAAACGTTGTTTTTATACTAGATTTTATGGAAAATATTATGATAGAGGAAATCAACTCATTCATGTTAGATCAGCTTCAAAAACAGGTTATTATGATATGGGAGTAAACCGGAAGAAGGTAAAACGTATGAAAGAATATTTAAATGAGGTGTACGAGGGAAGACATACGATGGACTTAGGAGAAATTTAAAGATATGTAAAATGAGGGTGGTTCAAAACCTATGAGCCACCCTCAGATACACGAATGAATTTATCCTTTTTTAAGACTAACTGCTGAAAAATTTTCTAATACTGGTAGGGTACGTTCGCCCTCAACCATTGTATGTCCACAAAGAGGACAGTGGGGTTCAGTATCAGATTTGAAATTATCTCTCATCCAACCATTACAGGTATCTGATGCACACTTCCAAATCTTCAGATTAACCTCTGGTGGTTTTTCTACTTGCTGCTGAAACCTCATTCAAACACATCCTTTAGTTAATGAGATTTAATCCTAGCTATATTATACACTAATTTCGAGAAAATATGTAGTGTTATTAGCAGATTGTTCCTTTTCTTAAGGAAGAAAGTATTAAAGATAAAGAAATTCAATCAATGTTCTACATGAATAAATTAAAGTTAAAAGTCAAAACGTATCCTTCGAGAGTCTTTTACCCAAATAGAGGAATTAAATAGGCTGGTATGATAAAATAAATACATTCGAGAATCTTGAATTCAAACTAAAAAAAGTCGGGAGTTATTAACAATGGAATTGTTAGGAAATCACCATGTTTCGGCTATGACAGCGGACGCATCTTTAAATTTAGAATTCTACACGAAAGTACTAGGAATGCGTCTTGTGAAAAAGACCGTCAATCAAGATGATACATCGGTTTATCACTTGTTTTACGGTGATGAAAAGGGAAATCCAGGAACAGAACTTACATTTTTTGAAATCCCTCGAGCAGCTAAAAATCATGAGGGAGTAAGTAGTATCTCAAGCATATCACTACGTGTAAGGGACAATCAGGCTCTCGCGTTTTGGAAGGAACAGTTTGGAAAGCTAATCATTCCTCATGAAGAGATCGTGGAAAGAGGAGGTCGTTTAACCTTAGCATTTCAAGATCCTGAAGGCCAACGACTACTTATGGTATCTGATCAGGAAAATAAAGGTGTAAAGGGTGGAACACATTGGAAGAACAGCCCAATTAGTGAGGAAAACGCAATTCGTGGTTTAGGTCCCATTCGTCTTACTGTTCGAAAACCTGAAAAAACAGTCGCGGTTCTAACAAATTTGCTAGGCTTTAGAGAAAAGGAAAGCTATGCGTCTTTAGTTCAAAATCAACCGGCTATCCGCGTTTTTGAGACTGGTGAGGGTGGATCTGGTGCTGAGGTTCATATAGAAGAAAGAAGTGACCTTCCATTTGAACGTCTAGGAAGAGGTGGAGTTCATCACGTTGCTTTCCGAGTAAAGGATGATGAAGAGCTTAAACAATGGATTGAACGAATTGCTGCAGCCGGTTTTCAACACTCTGGTTATGTTGATCGATTTTATTTCCACTCACTTTACTTTCGTGAGCCAAACGGAATTCTCTTTGAACTTGCAACAGATGGACCTGGGTTTGATACAGATGAACAGCTTGACTATTTAGGAGAAACATTAGCACTACCTCCATTCTTGGAGCCGAAACGTCAACAAATTGAAGCAAAATTAAAACCATTGAATACGAAATAGTAAAGATGGAGACATCGGTTGTCTCCATCTTTTGTTTGAACCTTGGATAAACTTATAAAGAGGTTTTCTTAAGCTTATCTGCTGCATCTTCTCTTTTAATTGGCTGAAAATAACCATAAGTTAAAGATCGCCATAACCATTCAAATGGGCCGAACCGATATTTTTTTAGCCACAGAAAACTTAACCACATCTGCAGTGGATAGATGATTAGACAAAGAATGGTGCCAGTTGTTAAACTGATTTTTCCGTAAAGTCCAAAACCGAGAAAAAGTATGAAACAGAGAATCGTTTGCAATAAATAGTTTGTTAATGCCATTTGTCCTGCATACCCGAGTGGGCGGAGTCTTTTTTGCCAACTTTCTTTTTTTAATAGTATCATTAGAGACGTTATGTAAAAGAAACAAAGACTTATTCCACTAAGACTTGTAAAAAGCTGTGTTGTTGCTGATTGTTTTACACCTAAGTCAATGATGCTTAGTTTTAGTAATGCTAAATATGTGACAAAAGGAAGACTTAATATAAGGGTAACAAGCCACGTTTTTCTCACAGTACTCCAATGAGGAGAATTTGGCTGAAATACTCCAATTTTCCCTGCGTATAATCCGAATAGAAACATGGCAAGTACCGGAATCATTGTAAATGGTAGTTGTGAAAGAATTGGGCCAATTTCTACACCTAATCGGTACGTAACCCATTCAATGTAACTAGCATTTGTATAGATGTTTACATACTCTGTTAAACCCTGCTCCGAATTGTGCATGTCTGCTTCAATTGCCTCTAACATCTCCGTAGGTACTAAAAAATGAATACTCATTAACGCATGAAAGACTATTAATAAACCAAAAGCCCAGTTAAGTAGTGTTTTTGTCTTTCTGTTATAAAACATAAGTAGCAAAAGCCCTGCGATAGCATAGGTGTGTAAAATATCTCCAAACCACATAAAAATTAAATGAAGAAGACCAAACAGTAAAAGAACGAGAACTCTCCGTGTGAACAATGCTTTGGTCTTAAGACCTTTTTGTTCTGCACGATTCATAAAGATATAAAAACCTAAACCAAATAAAAAAGAAAAAATTGTGAAAAATTTCATTTGAATAAAAAGTTGAAAAAATAAATCGACCCAAAAGTCGAATCCGGTTTCCTCTTTCTCCAATCCATTCATTTGAATGAAAAAATCTGGTGAGTGAAATGCTGGCATATTTACAAGAAATATCCCAAATAACGCAAAACCTCTAATAATGTCAATCGTCGGAATTCTTTCGGTAATTGAAATAGGTTTTGACTTCATCGTATATCCTCCTACTGTTATACATGTCTAAATTCTGCCCTCAATTGATAACTATACAGGAATATCGACTTATTCAGATAGTGACGATAGAAATAAAAATTGTCATATTTCTGAAGACGAATATTTAAATGTAAAAGAAAACTTTTACCTCTAAAAAAACTCTGAACAAAAAAAGTAAAATTAATGTATTCACAACAGGAAGAAAGATAACCCTAGTGAGGTAATAAAAATAACACAAACATATTGGAGGAAGTTAGATGTTCAGAAAACTAGCTTTAATCACAATGATTTTATGCTTGTCATTACCAGTTTTTTCACAAGCAGCAATTACAACATTTAAGGAGCCACCGTTTGAGTTTTATAAAGTATCTAAAGGGGATACGTTTTGGTACATAGCCCAGCGTTACGGATTAGATTTTCAACAATTAATGAAATTAAACCCTTCAGTAGAGCCACGTAATATGCAAATAGGCGAGGTTATCCGTTTAAAAGCTACAGCATCAAGTACAAGTAGCTTTGAAGAACAAGTTGCACAACTCGTTAATCAAGAAAGAGCAAAACAAGGATTGCGAGCGCTCACACACCGAGCAGATATTAAAAATGTAGCCGAGAAAAAGGCGCAAGACATGATTAATTCTAATTACTTCTCACATACAAGTCCTAATCATGGCTCACCTTTTGATATGTTAAAAACATTCGGAATTAGCTATTCAAGTGCAGGTGAAAATATTGCAAAAGGTCAAAAGACACCTCAAGAAGTTATGAATGCATGGATGAACTCACCAGGTCATCGTCAAAATATTTTAAAACCAGAGTATGACGCAATTGGAGTAGGTTTCTATCAGGGTGCTTGGGTTCAAATGTTTATTAAGGCAAGATGAATTTCAGGAGGAGAACCCCTACTAACTTGAGTAGGGGTTTTGTTTTTTGATCCAACTCTTCGGATGTTTGTATCAATATTTTTTTAATTGTGAATTATTCTTACCTTAGTACCTTATATGACCAATTGTAATACTAGCTTTTATAAAGCTTTCTCCCGTAACTGGAGAGTCAGCTAGTCTTCGTAATGTATAAAGTTGACCTATATGTGTCATCACATCTGCAAAAGGTCCTTGCAGAATTTGTTCAATTGTTAAAGTTGTTGGGAATTTATTTTGTGCTAAAGCTTCATCGAGTTGTTCTAACTGGTGATAAAACCTGTCAATTTCTTTCTCCCAACTTTGGACTTCGTTGTTTTGTTCATCCTTTATTTCAAAGGCAATGCAAGCAAGGGTAAGGACGTCGGACATATGGTGAAGAATTTCAAGCGGTTTTCGTACACCTTTGCCTGTTTCAAAATCAGGAAAGTTTTTAGGAATATTTGTAAGAGCTTTTGATGCTCTGAATGCTATTGTTGCAAGGTAATGTCGTAACAAATGGTTTTCCATTTTAAGATCAACTCCTTTTGGTATTATCATATCATTTCATGGAATAAAACTAGTTCTTTTAAACTCTTTTTAGATTAATAGATTTAACTTCTAAGACAAATAGTAAAGTAATTGATTTTGAAAGGAGAAAAATAAAAAGAGCGAAAAACACAGAAGAGTGTACCGGTCTCTCCTGTGTTTTTCGCTTAAGACTTATTCGATTTAGAATAAACAATAAAAGTAATGAAAGAACCTATAACTAAACATGATAGTCCTAAAAAGATATTTCGATAGCTCATCTCAGCTAATAGGTGGTCTTGCCAAACTAAAAGTAGTCCAGTTAGCGCAACACCAAATGCTCCCCCAAAGAACTGAATTAATTGAGCGATTCCCATCCCAGAGCCTAAATCCTCTTTATCTAATATTCTCGAAATCTCATTCGTTAAGCTAGAGGTTAATGCAGAGAACCCAGTACTCATAAACATATAGGTAAAGAGAATTGAATAAGGAGAAAGTGTTGTTAAAAATGAAAAAGATAACGTTGCAATAACCAAAAATATATGCCCTCCAAAGAGCAGTGGCATATTACCAAATTTATCGATTAACCTTCCGATAAATTGTGCGGCAATCGCCGAGAGGATAGCACCTGGAAAGATCATCAAGCCGATGGCAGCAGGTTGTTTATTAAATAAAACAGAAAGCATGATGGGCATCAAAAACAGGGTGGAGAAATGAGTGATGAATGCAGCAAACCCTACACCTAACAATTTTAAAAATAATTTATCTTTAAGAAGCCTTGGTTGTATAAAAGGAATATTCACGGAATGAATATGCTTCCATAAAAAAGCGATCGCAAGAATACTACCAAATAAGATAGGGTATGAAAACGTTGATAAAAAAATTAGAAAACCAGTTACACCTATTCCTGTCAAAATACTGCCTAAGGTGTCGAATTGGACCTTTTGTACGTCCTCAAATGGGAGCAGTTTCTTGAAAAGTGGCATTAAAAAGAAAACAAATCCTGTAACAGCAAATAAATAATTCCACCCTAATGATTGCGTAATAAATCCGCCAATTACTGGACCTAGTCCGAATCCTAAGGAGGCAGCCGATGCAATAAAAGACATCGCTCTCCCTCTTCTCGAAAGAGGAATGTATCTTCCTGCAAGTACCATCGCCAAACCAGGTACCGCCCCAGCCCCGGCCGCTTGTAAGACCCTGGCCCCTAACAAAAGGTAAAAATGGTTGGCGAAAAGACCGATGATCGATGAAATACCTAAAAGTGTTAACCCAATAGTTAACAACCTACCGATAGGAATAAAATCAGATAACCGACTATAGGTTAAAGTGGAGATGGCAAAGACAATTGAATAGCCTGAGACAATCCAGGAAGCAGTTGCAGAGGATAAGTTCAAGTCCTGCAACACACTCGGTAATGCCACATTAAACATGGTGGTGTTCATCACAACTAACCAGACCGTAAAGCTCCATAAAAGTACAATTTTGTTTTCTTGTAATGTTTCATGTTTATCACTCAAAGCGACAGGTGCAGCTATCGTTGACATGTTATCACCGCTTTTATCTTAAGGTAATTGAAATTCAATTGATTAAGGTAGAAAGGATCATTCATTAGCAATCCTTTTGATGAATAAAAATCCTCTATTGTTCACTTTCTAATTTTACGCCCTCATAGATAAAGAGTAAAGAAATTGAACTGAGGAATAATCTTATGTAGCTAATGATTTTTGTTCATACTAAGAAAACGAAGGAGTGAAAAACATATGAAAAAAAATCATGCAATTGCTTATGCAACTGTTGCCATGAGTAAACTTGGATACTCCCGAGAAGAAATAGAAAAAATAACAAATATGATGCTTATTGAATGTAATGCTCACTCACCCAAAGAAGTTGAAAACATAGCAGATCGTGTTTTGTTTGGAGAATAAAAAACAAGACAGCAGTTGGGATTTTCTCTGCTGTCTTGTTTTATTTTGAGATGGTTTCTTTTTCCTTCTTTTCGTTAGGTACTGAAAATCGCTGAATAAGTCCTGTTCTTGTCAAAATATTAGCGATATAACTAGTTGTAAGTTTATAGTTATTGTCAATTTTATCAACGATGTGTGTGACCCTCTCGAAGAGGATAGCTTTCAAATTGTCGAGCTCTCTAGATATTTTTTGAGTGAGTGCCTCTTGCTGATTGAGTCGATCAACAATTGTTTGATGAAAGGCTTCTTGAAGTTCGAGTTTTTCTAAAATTTGTTTATTAAGCTCTGCTTGACTAGTTAATTGACTACCCGTTTCGATATGTCTTTGTTCATACTCATCAAACTTCCTCGCTAATCCCTGTATTGATTGATCTTGGAATGAAAGTTGATCAATAATCGTTGTATTTAAAAGTCCTTCGTCATCAATTTTCTTCAACAGTTCTTCCTTCATCCTGTCCATGGAACTCAAACGTTCTAAAATGATTGTAGTTGATGCTTGCTGTTCTTCCATGTTTTGAATCAAAGGGTTTGTAATTATTTCCTGCTTTTCAAGCTGAGAAAAGATTTCATGAAAATGATTTTTTTGGTCGATGCTCGATTCTCTAACTAAAGTGCTAACAACATCTGCTTCATCTGATAATTTCTCATTTATTTTTTGTTGTTGATTTACAAATTCTTGCAAGTAATTAACTCGGAATTTTTCTTGATTTGACGTAACAGAAAGATTAGCTGAGATGGATTTATACAATTTTGGCATCGCGCTTTTGTTTAACAAGATCGTCATGCGCCCACTCCTTTGTAACGTGAATTTAGGCATTTCTTATATACTATGTAACAACATGTTTTTTTGACCACTTAGAAATGAGGGACGGCGATGTAGAATAATTTTATTCACACTTCACTTTAATCCTCATCTTGTAAGTAAGGATATTCAATATGATTTCTAGTTATGTTTGCAGGCTCATTTGAATCCTTAAGTGCTTGCATATATAGCCTAAATTCCTCCTTAATTTCTTCTGGTGCACCTGGTTTTAAGTGCCAGTTACAAGGTTCATCAACAAAAAAGGGACTTTTCATGAATTCAGGTTGTTTGAGTGGCATTTCTTCACACCTTTCGTATCGCTTCTTTTATTAGTATTGTTTTTAAGAGATTTTTTACACAAGTAGATTATGTTACAAGACAAATACTCTAATAAAAGCTAGACTCTTTTATAATGAAGGAAAAATCAGAAAGGGGTGTTGCTGTTCAATCAAAGTTTCTAGGTGTAAGGGTAGTAGTTCCTTGGGCAAAAGCAGGTGTAGGCGCTGTTGGCAACTCAATCCTATGCGAATACTACATATGGACCAAAGGACTTAGAGTTAATGGAACAGGGGAAAACTGCGGAAGAAACTTTAAATAATCTTATTGAAAATGATCCTGAAAGAGAAATGCGACAAGTGGGTATTATTGATGGACTAGGTAACTCTGCTACTTTTACTGGAAAGCAATGTTATCACTGGGCTGGAGGAATAACTGGGCAACATTTTGCAGCACAAGGTAATATTCTTGTCGATGAAGAAAGAGAGCAAGAGCAGGGGAGAATTGATCTTGAGGTACTCACTTTTATGATGTACAGTAAAAGAGGTTAAGTCAGCCTCCTTTAATCTTTTTAGTTGATTTGATAAAGGCTTGTTTTGGTTTCATCACCAATGGGTACATTCAAATAAGAAATCAAGTCAATGAAACTAATCCTGAGGTGATAAGATGAAAACAAAAAACAAGGTTTTACTAGAAAAAAAAGATATGACTGATTCATCTGTTGTTCCAGAGTGGGTAATTCAAGAATATAAGAATTTTCATGAGACCGTAACAGACTCAACGTTTCCTTGTTATTTTGGAATGAGTGCTGAAAAGAAAGGTGAACTTCGGTACGCATACATAAGTCATGGTGATTGGACACATTTACCACAAGTGATTGAAGAGTTCATCGCATTATTTGATGCACCTAAGCTCATTAGACATGGCTTGTTTCTATTTGTGGAGCCTGAAAGTGAAGAAAGGGACATTCCCTATTATCGCGAGTATTTTTGGAATATCCTTCAGTATTTACATGAAAAGGATGGAAAGGAATGGCCAAAAGATATTCCACAGGACCCTGATCATCATTTATGGGCGTTTTCTTTTGCGGAAGAACCCTTTTTTGTATTTGGAAATGCTCCAGCATATAAGCAGCGAAAAACAAGACGCTTAGGGAGTAGTCTAGTATTAGGCTTTCAACCAAGAAGAATATTTGATGGCTTAGAAGGAACATCAAAGGGTGGAATTATGTCCAGGGAAAAAGTGAGAGAGCGCGTTGAAAAGTGGGATCAACTGCCAAAGCACCCAAACATAAGTCATTATGGTGATCCATCACATAAAGAATGGAAGCAATATTTTATTGGAGATGACATCAAACCAATTCAAGGGAAATGTCCATTTCACACAAAATCAAACTAATCTGAATATTTTATCTAGACAGAAAATTAAATTAGTAGTATCATTAAAACTAGATTCACTTCTAGAAAGTATGCCACTTTCAGGATCAGTGATTAGTAACCGAAAATTAAAAGAATATAAAGTGAACTGAGAAATCTATAAACCCTCTAATAAAGGGTGAAAACGTAGATAGAAGCCAGTCATATCAATGTTTATTTGATATGGCTGGCTTTTTGTTTTTCTAAATAAGATTATGGAGGAAATAATATGATGAATTTTCACTTAACAGAAGAACAAGAAATGGTTCGTAAAATGGTTCGTAATTTTGTAGATAAAGAGATTAACCCTTATATTCAGGAATGGGATGCAAAGGGGCATTTTGAGCCAAGTGTATTGAAGCACTTAGCACAACTTGAATTAATGGGAGTTTGTATTCCAGAGCAGTATGGTGGAAGTGGAATGGACTATAATACACTTGCAATTGTATGTGAGGAATTAGAACGAGGAGATACAGCTTTTAGAACAGCCGTATCTGTTCACACCGGTTTAAACAGCTTGACCATTTTACAATGGGGAACTGAAGCACAAAAGCAAAAATATCTTGTCCCACAAGCAAAAGGCGAAAAAATTGGGGCGTTTGGGTTAACTGAGCCTAATGCAGGTTCTGATGTAGCTGCATTACAAACCACAGCTGTTAAAGATGGGGACTATTACATATTAAATGGTCAAAAAACATGGATTTCACTTTGTGATTATGCTGATCACTTCCTTGTTTTTGCTTATACAGATAAAAATGAAAAACATAAAGGAATCTCCGCATTTATTGTGGAACGTACAATGCCAGGTTTTTCTTCAAGAGCAATTAAAGGCAAGCTTGGTATTCGAGCTGGTAATACTGGAGAGCTATTTTTTGATAATGTAAAAGTACCTAAGGAGAACCTTCTTGGGGAAGAGGGTGAAGGCTTTAAAATTGCAATGTCAGCCTTAGATAATGGACGATTCACTGTAGCTGCAGGTGCTTGTGGTCAAATTCAAGCGTGCATAGAAGAAAGTCTAAACTATTGTCATGAGAGAAAAACGTTTGGAAAAGAAATTGGGAAACATCAATTAGTCCAACAAATGTTAGCTAAGATGGAAGCAGGATATCAAATGTCACGTTTACTCGTGTTCCGTGCGGGTTCCTTGAAAAATGAAGGGAAACGAAATACGAGGGAAACGTCTTTAGCAAAGTGGCAAGCATGCGATTTTGCAAATGAAGCAGCAAATGATGCGGTACAAATTCATGGAGCATATGGTTTTTCAAATGAGTATCCTGTAGAAAGGTTTTTAAGAAATTCAAAAGCTCCAGTTATTTATGAAGGAACTCGAGAAATCCACACTGTCATGCAAGCAGAATATCTTCTTGAGTATCGCTCCGATAAACCATTACCTAATATGTTACCTTCTTGGCCGTTTGAAAGTGCCAAAGAGGAAGTTCAATAGTTCTAATTGAAAGCGTTTTATAATCAAAAAGCAGGATTCTTAAAGGGCTAAGACGAATACCTTTTATTACGAATATCGTGATAAGAGGTGTTTTTTATGGGAATCTCACATATTGTCTTTATTGCCGGTCACGCAAAATTGCCACAAGGAATGGCTGCGAAAAACATGTATGAAACACTTACTGTTACAGCTGAAATTGATCGTACATACGGAGTCATTCTTGAAGCATCATGCACACTCGCAACAGAGCATGGCAGAAATTATATTGGTAAACTCCTGAAAGGCTACAGTCTTCGTGAGGGAATTGATGAACCAATTCGAGCGATTCAGCAACATTACTATGGAAAAGCGACGAATGCTATTATTGCTGCATTAAAGGATTTGCATTATCAATTTCAACAGATGAATCATAATCAATAAATTGGGTGGTGGCAATATGATCAGTTTAGAAACTTTAAGAGAAATGCCGTTTTGTTCGATCATAGTGAATGCCCGAGGGATCATAATTTCTTTAAGTGGATTAAGTGATCAAAAACTATCTGAAAAAATCAAAATAGGAATGTTAATACAAAACGGTTTCGAGAAGTGGGAAACAGAGAAGCATTCAAAAATAGTAAGAGCACAAGTAGATTCTATGCATTACTTATTTTTAAGAGAAATCTTATGCACATCGAATGAAGATCAATTTGTTTTTATTGGGGTAAAAACGTCTGAGATTTTTGAGATGCAAAACGAAATGAAGGAACTTGAGAAGTTAAATCGAGAGTTAGATGCCATCATTGAAAACTCGTATGATGGAATTTATATTACTGATAACAAAGGTGTGACACTGAAAACAAACTCAGCAATTGAACGAATTACAGGAATTCCGAAAGACTATTATATCGGGAAGAATGTAGATGCACTTATCGAAAGAGGGATACTAAAAAATTCTGTCACATATAAAGTTGTCAAACAGAAACGAACAGTTTCACTTGTACAATACAATTATGCTGGAAAAGAAACACTGATTACTGGAAATCCAGTGTTTAATGAAGAAGGAGAAATCGAGAAGGTCGTTACGAATATAAGAGACTTATCTGATTTGAATGAACTTCAAGCACAATTAAGAAAAGCGAATGAATTGAATACTAAATATAAGCAAGAGCTTGATCGCTTAAAAAGCAAACCAAATCAAACGGAAGGTATTGTTATACATAGCGAACAAATGAGAATTATTTACGATACAGCGGAACGAATTGCTCATGTCGATGCAACCGTTTTAATACTAGGTGATACAGGTGTAGGAAAGGATGTTCTGGCAAAGCATATTTTCCAGAAAAGCCCTCGTTCCAAGGAAGGCGAATTTATAAAGGTAAACTGCGGTGCCATTCCACCTGACTTATTAGAATCTGAATTATTTGGTTATGAAGGCGGTGCCTTTACTGGAGCAAATCGTAAAGGAAAACCTGGAATATTTGAAATGGCTGATAAAGGGATTCTTTTTTTAGACGAGATTGGCGAGCTTCCTTTGTCACTTCAGGTAAAGCTACTTCGCGTTATTCAGGAAAAGGAAATTCAGCGGATTGGGGGAACTAAACCAATTAAGGTTGATGTTCGACTGATCGCTGCTACAAACAGAAACTTAAAGGAAATGGTAATGAATGGATCCTTTCGAGAGGATCTGTTTTACCGATTGAATGTGATTCCGATTGTCATTCCCTCCTTAAAGGAACGTCGAGATGATGTTTTGCCATTGCTTCAACTATTTCTAAATATAATGAATACTCGGTATAGCTTGAACAAAGAATTAGACGCTAAATTGATCGAGTTTTTATTTTCATTTGATTGGCCTGGAAATATTAGAGAACTTTCAAATTTAGTGGAAAGACTCGTATTAACCTCTCCAACTAACACGATACGAATTGAGGATCTACCAGTAGAGTATAGAGAAACAGGAGATATACCTCACTTTGCAGCGTCGTCGATTGTTTCTTTAAAAGATGCGGTCGAAATGGCAGAGGAAAATGTTCTTGCTCTTGCACTAAAAAAATATAAAAATACCTATGATCTTGCAAAGGCTTTAGACACCAGTCAACCTACTATTGTTAGAAAACTAAAAAAATATAACCTTAAAACCGAACAACATTCCTGAACGATGGCACGGTTTTTGCTTTATTTAGTATAAAGTTTTTTTGGTGATTAGGGGAGGATTTATAATGAAAATTGGTGTTGCCGGGGCAGGAGCCGTTGGGTGTTTTTTTGGTGCATTGTTAAGTAAGGCAGGTCATGAAGTAATTTATTTAGCTAGAGGAAGTCATTATGAAACGATGAAGATGAACAAATTGCAAGTAGACACTGAAGCTGGACTTCTCACTGTTGAAGGAGAATTCACTGACTTACCAAAAGATTTAGGAGAGGTTGATTTAGTACTCTTTTGTGTCAAATCAACGGCAACAAAGGAGTTAGCTGAACAACTACATGGTATCGTGAAAAAAAGCACACTTATTCTAACGATGCAAAACGGTGTCGAAAATGAAGAAATCCTCTCGCGAATTTTTGGAATAAACAGAATGATCTCTTCTGCTACATATGTGCAAGCTTTAATTGAATCACCCGGAAAAATTAAGCAAAGAGGCAATGTGCAGCTTGTTATGGGGCCATTAGATTTTAGCATTCATAATGAAGTTATGGCCATAGTCAAAATGTTCCAACAAGCAGGAGTTCACACAACACATTCAGATGCTATTCTTGAAGAAAAATGGAAAAAATTTGTTTGGAATGCAACCTTTAATCCATTGTCAGCCGTGTCTTGTGCAGAAGTTGGCGAGATATTAGATGATCCCAATTTACGGAAAACTGCGGAAACGCTTTGCATGGAAGTGATAGATTTGGCAATTAAATCAGGCATCAAATTCGATAAAAAGCTTATGGTATCTCAAATCTTTTTGAAATCCGAGCGTGCGAGAGGGCATCGAACTTCCATGTTACAAGATCGTTTGAATGGAAAGCGGATGGAAGTTGAGGCACTTTGTGGTTTTATTGTCAGAAAAGGAGCACAATTGAATATAGCGACTCCAGCTTTTCAAACGGTCTTTAGCATTTTGAACTATATAGATGATAAAATAGAACATCCAACTTCGATTGAAGCACAATAATTGGATAACTTAAAAACGAAAACACTAAAAACCAATTCGCAAACCGCGTGTTGGTTTATTTTCTTCATATAAGAAAGTATAAAATTTGATACTAAGTCTGCGTTTCGCAAGTCCAGCTCCAGCGCCTAGCCCCTCGAGGTCATAAGTCAATTCTAAATTGAAGGCAAAGACCGCCTTCTATTTAGAATCGCCTTATGCTTGTCGGGGCTGACCAAGGCGCTTTCGCTTTTTTATTAAAACTACTTGAAACTATTAAAGGATTCAGAAGTGAATCGTACTATTCAAATTTGAATCTTCTAAATAGAGTATGAGGTGACATGACTCACGCTAATTAACCTCTCTTCCTTTCTACTAACGAATAACTTTTAATGAAAATCAATTCCAAGCAAACCTACATTGTTGGCTCGTTTCTTGCTTACTTTATCAATAGAATAAACTTTATTTTAAGTGAGGAGGAATGTGATTGAATCACTTGTATGACCGTCCATGGTATAACGTGTACCCACCAGAAATGATTGCGGGGATTAAAATTCCTGAAGTACCACTATACACTCTATTATCTATGTCAACCGAGAAATTTGGCGATCATGCAGCAATTATTTTTGAAGACCAGAAAATATCTTATCATGAATTAAAAGATAAAGTTGATCGTCTTGCTGGCGGTTGGAATAACTTGGGATTAACAAAGGGAGAAGCGATCGGTTTGATGCTTTCTAACCATCCTGATTATGTGATTTCCTATTATGCAGCACAAGCACTGGGTTTAGTCGTTGTTCAAATCAATCCGATGTATACACCTAGAGAGCTCCTGCAGATTGCCAGTGATTCTGAACTAAAGTTTATTGTCATTGAGGAAGCCTACTTACCTACAGTCATTCAGGTAAATGACATTCATCCTTTTAACAATTTATTCGTTTCAGGTGAGAATTCGCCAAACAGTGACGAGTTTCTCTTGTTATCTCAATTAATCTCTCGTTCAGATCCTTTTAAAAAGATCACTCCAATTTCAGTAAAAGAAGATGTCGCAGTGATTCAATATACGGGCGGAACAACAGGGAAAATGAAGGGAGCCATGTTAACGCATTATAATTTGGTTTCAAATGTCATTCAAAGTTACTCAATGTATCACAATCGAATGAAATTTGGGCAGGAGATTGTCTTGACGGCAACGCCCCTTTACCACGTATATGCAATGACAAGCGCAATGAATCTAGGAATCTATATAGGAGCATCGCTATTGTTATTTAAAAAGTTCAATGTATCCTATGTATTGGAAAAAATTCAAACATACAAACCAACATTTTTCCCAGGTGTTCCAAAAATGTATATTGCATTTATCAATTATCCGAATGTTGAATCTTATGGTTTGGATTCTATCAAAATTTGCTCAAGTGGTTCAGCACCACTACCAGTAGAAGTGATCAAAAAATTTGAGGCTTTAACAGGTTCAACAATCGGCGAAGGCTATGGATTAAGTGAAACATCACCTTCAACCCACCGCAATCCACCAGAAGCTGCGAGAAAAATAGGGAGCATTGGAATTCCTCTTCCAGGAACGGATTGCAAAATCATCGATGAGGATAGCAATGAGCTACCACCGAAAAGTGTTGGAGAATTAGTCATTAAAGGTCCACAGGTGATGAAGGGTTATTGGAAGCGTGAAGAAGAGACAAGTCAATTTTTAAAAAATGGTTGGTTATATACTGGAGACTTAGCCCTGATGGATGAAGAGGGCTACTTTTATATCATAGGTAGAAAAAAAGAAATGATTATTCTAGGTGGTTTTAATATTTATCCACAAGAAGTTGAAAGCGTTTTATATGAACACCCTGATGTGAAGGAAGCTGCAGTTGTTGGCATTCTAGATCGTGAAAACGGAGAAGAAGTAAAGGCCTATATTGTCCCAAAAGATGACTGTGAAATAGATTTGGAAGAACTTAAAGGGCATTGCTACAGAAATTTAACAAGATACAAAGTTCCGAAATATTTTGAAATTCGAACCACACTTCCTCGCAACACCGTTGGTAAACTGCTAAAACGAAAGCTAGTTGAAGAGGAACAGCTTAAGCTAAAAGCTGAATTAACATAAACCAGCAAGAGTCAAGATAAGGAGGTAGACAATGGACTTTAATTTTAGTGAAGAAATTCTAGTTTTGAAAAAAAGTGTCCGCGATTTTATTCAAACTGAAGTCGAAGCAGTCGCAATGCAAATTGAAAAAGAAGATCATATTCCCGAACGCATAATTGAGTTATCAAGGGAGATGGGTTTATTTGGGCTAAGTATCCCTGAAAACTATGGCGGTCTTGGCATAGGTATGGTTGGAAAATGTGCATTGTATGAAGAAATAGGAGCAACACATAATGGATACACAACATTAATCGGTGCTCACACTGGAATTGGTACGGTTGGAATTGTTGAACTAGCTAATGAGAACCAAAAGAAAAAATATTTACCTGATATGGCCACAGGTCAACGAATTGGAGCATTTGCTTTAACAGAACCAAGCGCAGGTTCAAATGCAACAAATTTAAAAACAACAGCTGTGAAAAAAGGGGATAAATACATTTTAAATGGCTTAAAGCATTATATTACCAATGCGACTGAAGCGGATATTTTTACAGTGATGGCTGTAACAGATTCAGAAAAAGGTGCCAAAGGAATTACGTCTTTCATTGTTGAAAAGAGTTTTCCAGGTTTTCAAGTGGGAGCTGTTGAGGAAAAGATGGGTTTGAAGGGCTCCCATTCAGCAGAGCTTATTTTTGAAAATTGTGAGGTTCCAATTGAAAATGTTTTAGGTACTGAAGGTCAAGGCTATGTGAATGCTCTAAAAATCTTAGCAAATGGCAGGGCCGGTTTAGCAGCGAGAAATCTTGGCTCCTGTCAGCATCTTTTAGATATGTCGATGAAATATGTTCAGGAGCGTGAGCAATTTGGTGTCCCAATCATCGAACACCAAGCCGTAGCACATATGATTGCCGAAATGGCTGTTGAAATCGAGGCGTTACGCTCATTTACCTATCGTGTTGCATGGATGGTTGATGAAGGCATGAAAGTAATAAAGGAAGCTGCCATGCTTAAGTTGTATGGATCAGAGGTTTACAACAGAGTAGCAGACAAAGCCGTTCAAGTGCATGGTGGAGTTGGTTATATCTCGGATTATCCGGTTGAACGATTCTTTCGTGATGCACGAATCACAAGAATTTATGAAGGGACATCTGAAATCCAAAAAAACATCATTGCTGGACAGCTAAAAAAAGAATATCGATAGTGGAGAATGCGGATAATTGCTGGAGAGTCTAAGTGATTGCACGAGAATACGGATAATTGCACGAGAATCTGAGTAATTGCACGAGAATGCGGATAATTGCACGAGAATCTGAGTAATTGCACGAGAATGTGAGTAATAGCACCAGAATCACAGTAATTGAACACGAACGATTCATCGTTTACATTTCACATGAAAAGAGGTCAAAATAATGAATGAAGAAATTGTCATTGTAAGTGCAGTCAGAACACCGATTGGGCGGTACGGTGGTTCTCTAAAGGATGTGAGTTCAGGTCACTTAGCAGCACTTACAATTAAGGAAGCAGTAAAACGTGCGGGTATTTCTCTTGACTCAGTAGATGAGGTCATTATGGGAGAAGTTCGTCAAACCACAGAATCATCAAATGTAGCAAGAGTAGCAGCATTGCGAGCAGGAATTCCTGATACTGCACCTGCTTATACAGTGAACCGTTTATGTGCTTCAGGGATGCAAGCTATTGCTTCAGGTATTCAGCAAATAGTTTTTGGTCAAGCAGAAATAGTTGTTGCCGGTGGAACAGAAAATATGAGTAGATCACCGATTTACTTACGTAATTCGCGATTTGGCGGTGATCGAACAATTCTTGTCGATTCAAATTCAGAGGCAGGACAACAGCCCAATGAAAGATATGGAAGTAACCTTGGAATGGGAATAACAGCAGAAAATGTTGCCGCTCAATACGATATATCAAGAGAAGATCAAGACTTGTTTGCAATAGAAAGCCAACAAAGAGCTTATAAAGCAATAAAAGCTGGGGTTTTCAAGGAGGAAATTGTCTCAGTCGAAATAAAAGAGAAAAAAAGATCATTCGTATTTGATACAGATGAACATCCACGTCCTGAAACAACGTTTGAAAAGCTTTCATCATTACGACCAGCTTTTAAAGAAAATGGAACGGTTACAGCAGGTAATGCATGCGGAAGAAATGACGGATCATCAGCACTAGTCATTATGACCGCAAGGAAAGCGAAAGAACTCGGTATTAAGCCACTCGCTAAAATAGTCGATTGGGCCACCGCTGCGGTTTCACCAGAAGTGATGGGAATTGGACCCGTACCTGCAGTGAACCGGTTAGTAGAAAGAACCGGGGTGCCGTTAAACGAAATTGGCCTTTTTGAACTTAATGAAGCATTCGCGTCCCAAGCACTTGCTGTTATTCGTACGTTAAACATCAATGCTGAAAAAGTTAATGTGAATGGTGGTGCAATTGCACTTGGTCACCCCGTTGGTTCAACAGGAGCAAGGATTATCACAACTCTTGCACACGAAATGAGTAGAAGAAATGAAAAATACGGGATTGCCACTTTATGTGTTGGTGGAGGACAAGGAATGGCTATGATGATTGAATTGGTTAACTCTTAATAGAAAGGAGAACAGGAAAAAACAGGAGAAAGTTACAGGATTGTTCTTCATTTTTCAAAAAGTGGGATTTATTAGTTAAGATATAAGCTGGCCCCTTATCTAGTTACTCAAGATCACGTTAAAGGATTTGAATCTATCTTAAGGTGGGATAAATTTGAACAAAGTAGTTGATGAAATACGGGAAAGCTTTGAAGCAAGCCCGTTTTTTTCACATGTAGGTTTTGAAATCGTTCGGTTTGATGAAGGCGATATCCTTTTAAAGCTAGGAGTAAGACCACCTCTTCTTAATGTAAACGAAACATTACATGGTGGCGTTCATGCAACTATGCTTGATTTCATACTTGGCATGGTCATCCGCTCATCTACACGAACTCGTTGCGTTACAATGAATTTAAATATAAATTACTTAGCACCAACAATAGCAGGAGAAATCTTTGCTAAGGGCAAAATCCTGCAACAAGGTTACAGAACAGTTACCGCTGAAGGAGAGTTATTTGACCCTGAAGAAAATTTACTTGCTAAAGGTGTTGGGACGTTTAAGTTGATTAGAGATTATTGATAGATTCAAAAATAAAGAACATTAAAAGGAATTAGAACATCATATAGATTATAGGCTTAGTTTTGCACAGAAGCCTATTTTTTTTGCCTATATTTAACTTTCTAAAGAATTAATAAGAATAATATCAGGAAAGAATATAGGTTGTATTGATAAAACCGGTTTAATAAATTTTGATTATTAAATATTAAGTGCTCATTCAATTACACTGTAATTGGTACACATTTTTACACTTTCTTAACTAAATTTACAAAGAATTATAAAAAAACAAGAACTATATTAACAAAACCGGTTTACTATTAGAGTCGTTAGGAGGGAATGAATTGGCAAACATTGATGATGTTGCGAAAGCAGCTGGAGTCTCGAAAAGTACCGTCTCTAGTGTTTTTAGCAAAAAAAGACCAATAAGTAAGGAGGTCACTGAATTAGTTTTAAAAGTGGCAAGAGATTTGAATTATAAGCCTAATTACTGGGCAAGAACTCTTGCAACGAAGGAAACAAGAATCTTAGGTTTAAACATGCAGGCCGAAAAGGTTAAGTTTAGCCAGTTCCACCTATCATTAATGAATGGTGTTCTGCAAGAGTGTTATGAAAATGGGTATCAATTACTCGTCAACACCTTGTCTCCTGAATTTTTAAAGGATATTCAAAACCAAGTGTCAAGTCCAGTTGACGGAGAAATTTTAATGGACCCAGAAAAGAAAGATTCTCGCTTAAATCGCGACACAATCAGTGATCGACCAACCGTGATTATTGGAAAACCACCTGAGGAATTTGAACATGTCATATCCTATGTCGACAATGATAATGTGGGGATAGCGTTTGATGTAACCACCTACCTTTTAGACGATGGTCATGAGCAAATTTTATTTTTGAATGCACCAAATCATCGAACCGTTTCAATTGACCGTGAATTAGGTTATAAACGTGCGTTTCTAGCTAAAAGTAAATCACATTCACCGGAGTTAATTGTTTATAAAAAGGAAAATCTTACATCGGTTGAGTATGGCTATCAAACAACATTGAAAATGTTACGTGAGCATCCAACCATTACAGCTGTTATCGCTGATACTGACAAAATGGCATTAGGCGTTTACCGAGCAGTAAAAGAATTGAACCTTTCGATACCATCTCAGCTTTCTGTTTTTGCATTTAGTGATCATTCGATCTTTGCCAAAGAATTTGATCCACCTCTATCAAGTGCAAAATTAAATTCGGAGTTATTAGGTAGTGAAGCGGCAAAGTTATTAATTGAACAAATTCAGTCAAAACACAAATTAGTCAAAAGAGTAGTTATTCCTGGTGAGCTTATTCATAGGGGATCCGCAAGTACTGTACAAAAAGAATAATAATATATCGGAGGTAGTTCCATGTTATTACAGAAATCTATTTCTATTAAATTAGTAAGTTTTGGACTTATAACTTCTATTCTTTTAACTGGCTGTACATCAGGAGCATCTGAAGAATCGTCTTCATCTCAAGAGAAAAGCGATAAAACACTACGTATACTGACAAATGTTGTTGGGGGTAAAGATCCTGAAGAACAAGACTTATTTGAAAAGGAAATTGAGAGATTAACAGGAATTCAAGTTGAGATGGACAAGCCTCCCGCAGACTATGATCAAAAACTATTAGCATCAATGGCTTCAGGTGAGAAATATGATTTAGTTTATTTAACTAAACCAATGCTAGATATTCTTGTGGATCAAAATGTATTAACTGATTTAACAGATAATGTAAATGATTCTGAAATTCTATCAGATTCTAACATTATTGCTGATGAAGAATGGGATCTCGTAAAAACGGAAGACGATAAAATATATGGTGTTTTTAATAAATTTGAAGGTGGGACCTTGCCTACAGTCCGCCAAGACTGGATGGAAAAGTTAGGTCTTGAACAGCCGAAAACGTTAGAAGATTTTTATACCGTTTTAAAGGCTTTTAAAGAACAGGATCCTGATGGAAATGGCAAAGATGACACTTACGGGTTATCTACAGCAGGTCTGTATGATATCCAAGGATTTATGAGTGCGGCTGGTGTTAAATATCGCTACATAATTGATGAAGAAGGAAAGCGAACAATTCCTTATGCTACTGAAGCAGCCGTTCCTGTATATGAGTGGTTCGCAAAGCTTTATAAAGAGGGAATTTTAGATAAGAACTTCGCCACAAATGATAGTGGAAAGATGAGAGAGCTATTCTTAACTGATCGTGTCGGTATGGTTACGTACTGGGATGCATGGGTTGGATTATTTAATAATATTGCGACAACCGAAAACCCTAATACGGAGTTTGTAGCCAAGGGAATTCCTGGTGCCGAAGGACAAGATGGAAAAATCATGCTACGTCGTGGAGATCCAAGTCTTTGGTCAGTACCTGTGAACGCTGAAAATCCTGAACTAGCAATTGACTTTTTAGAATTTTGGCATTCTGAAGAAGGAAATATTCTTGGTAGCCTTGGTATAAAAGACAATGACTTTACTGTAACAGACGGAGAATACGAGTTAACTGAGACGGGTGTGGAGCATGGAATGGATCATGGTGCACCGTTCCCAAGCAACAGACAGTTTGAAAATCCTATTGGTGTCTATCCGGGTGTCGAAGAAGCACAAAAAGTGATTTTAGACAATAAAGCAACTGTAGAGGTTTCAACTGCCGACTGGCCAGCTGCCGAAAAAATTGTTACAAATTATGCTTTTAAAGCAATGATGGGTGAAATGCCTGCTAAAGATGCTGTAAAGCAGATGAATGAAGAATTGTCGCAAGCAGATTTAATCGATTAATAAAATAAATTATAGAAGTTTCTTTTATAAAAAACACATGAACATGGGCTAGACATACTGAAATAAAGGCTGACTCTAACTTTAGGGAAAGGATTCATTCCTCAGAGTCAGTCCAAATCATTCAAAAAATAAAGGTGTTGACCATGAAAGCAATCAAGAGACATTATTCCTTGTATTTAATGTTAATTCCAATTTTTTTATACTTCTTCGTTTTTGCCTATTATCCACTATTTCGAGGGCTTGTTATAAGTTTTCAAGATTTTAGGATAATTGGAGAAAGCCCATTTATAGGTCTGGATAATTACTTATTTATCTTAAAAGATCCAGAATTTTTAAGAGTAACAATTAACACGTTTGCAATAAGTGGAGGTATTTTGATCCTTGGTTTCATCTTTCCTATTATCCTAGCACTCTCTTTAAATGAAGTAATTAACCAAACGTTTAAAAGGTTTACACAAACAGTTATTTATTTTCCACATCTCTTTTCATGGGTTGTTGTTGGAGGAATCTGGATTTACCTTTTATCTCCTGATGGGGGATTGGTTAACGAATTGTTGAAATGGTTTGGGAATGAAGAAGCAATTCACTTTTTAGTGAAAGAAGATTACGCTAAATCGATTATCATTTTAACTGCAATTTGGAAGGATATGGGGTATACCTGTATTTTATATTTGGCGGCAATTGTCGGGATTAATCCAAGTCTTTATGAGGCAGCAAGCATAGATGGTGCAAACCGTTGGCACAAAATTCGTCACATTACCATCCCTCAATTAGTACCAACGATGAAAATTGTATTACTACTAAACATCATGGGTATTTTACGTATTTTTGATCAAATCTTTATTCTAAGTAATCCAGCAATTGCCCGAGAAGTGAGTGTTTTCATGACCTATACGTATGAAAAAGGTATTCTTGAATTCCAAATGGGAATTGCTTCTGCAGCAGCATTTTTAGTTTTGCTAATGACGTTACTACTTACGTTCATAACTAGAAAACTAATTGGTTATGATGAGGAGTCGGTTTAACGTGATGAACAAATATGATAAATCGAGAATTTTTACAATCATAAATACTCTATTTCTACTTTTGCTTATTTTAGTGATGATTGTCCCGATTATTAATACTTGGGCAGTGTCTTTTTCTTCGAATGTTTCATCAATGCAGCCAGGAATTAAGCTTTGGCCGAGTGAATTTAGTTTAAGCGGGTATGAAACAATTTGGACTAGATTAGAACTTTGGCGACCATTTCTAAACAATATAATTGTAACGGTTGTCGGAACTGCTTCTCATGTCATCTTGGCCGCGATGGCGGGGTATGTCTTGATTCAGCCCTCATTAGTAGGCAAGCGAATCATTGTTAGCTTTATTATGGTAACAATGATGATTCCTGCAGAGGCGATTATGATTCCTCTTTACATTGTAAATAAAGAGCTTGGGTTATTGAACACTCTTACCTCATTAATAATGTCAGGTCTTATTTCTGGATTTAGTATTTTGTTAATGCGTAACTACTTTTTTACTGTGCCATATAGTTTAGCAGAGTCAGCTAGAATAGATGGGGCTAGTGATTTTAAAATTTTCACAAGAGTTTACATGCCTATGGCCACACCTGGTTTAGCAACGATTACTTTATTTGAATTTGTAGGTCGTTGGAATCATTTTACAAGTGCCTTACTGTATATAAATGATCCCGATAAATATACGCTTCAATTGGCATTAAGGTCGTTGATTATTACCTCTGATTCCACATCAAGTAGTGACTTTTTTACGAATAACGTTAGAATGGCTGGGATTATGATTGCTCTAATTCCTTTACTAATAATTTATCCTTTTGTTCAAAAGTATTTTGTTAAAGGCATAACACTCGGTTCTACAAAAGAATAAATCAGGGGAGGACTAGCTTGTGTCTAAAAATGATGTAAAAAAAATGACGATTGAGCAACATTTTAATCCTGAACAGCAAGGACAATATATTGAAGTACCCTTTGAAATGCCATCCAATGCGGTAATACTTAGGGTAACTTATCACGTTGAAGGAACTGAATCAGTGATTGATTTAGGTGTTAAGGATCCTTTAAGAATTCGTGGCTGGAGTGGTGGCGCACGAAAAGAATTCAGAATTGAAAATCATGTCGCAACACCAGGCTACTTATCTGGACCTCTGCATGAAGGAAAATGGTCTGTGTTGTTAGGTTTATACAAAATCCAGAGTGACGGTTGCTCTGTTCAACTATCAGTTGAAATTTCGATCGGACAACCGCAATGGTTAAAAGGTGATTTGCATACACACACCGTGCATAGTGACGGACAATATCAGTTTCACGATGTCGTGTCTATCGCTTCTGAAAGAGAACTAGATTTTATTGCATTAACTGATCATAATACTGTTAGTCAAAATTACACATATCCAAGAAACACAAACATATTATTCATTCCTGGACTAGAACTGACCACAAATTATGGACACAGTAACTTACTTGGTATTGAGGATCCTAACATTGACTTCCGAATTACTAAAGGCAAAGACGAAAAAATAAAAGACGCATTAGCTTCTGCAAAATCAAAAGGGGCGAAAATTGTTCTAAACCATCCTCATTGTCCTTATTGTCCATGGGAGTGGGACTTTGATGTTGAATTTGATTGGGTAGAGGTGTGGAATGGGCCTTGGCGAGAAGGAAATGAAGCTACGCTGAAGTGGTGGCACGGGCAGCTTTGTCTCGGCAAACGTATCGTTGCTGTCGGGGGGAGTGATGTTCACCGTCCTGACCCTTTTGTTAAGCATGGCTACCCAACAACTTGGGTATACAGCAATGGGAAAACCGTTGAAAAAATATTAGAGGCAATTGATCAAGGACATGTTTTTATCAGTTATAGTCCAACAGGTCCCCGGGCGGAATTGATCTATGGAACATATATGATGGGGGACATAGCTGTTCAAAGGGAAGATCAATATTTAGAGGTAAAACTGGATCAACTTAAACATGGTGATGAAGTAAAATTTATCTCAAATGAAAAAGTTGAGAAATCAGTTCAAATATTCGACAAACAGAATTTAACTGAACACTTGCACATTAGTACTCAGAAGTTCATAAGAGTTGAGGTTTGGAGATATTTCTCCGAGACCGATAATAACTCGCTTGCACTCGCTAGCAATCCAATCTATTTTTCAACTAGTCTATCATAAGGTGTGTCTGTTAAATGAATTCTGTTTCATCTACGATAAATTCTCAAACTCAGCTTTCTAGTATAACGAGAGTACTCCTTATTATTTGCTGTTTTAATACATTAGCCAATAGTTTATCTAATATTTTTGTGAATGTTTTTTTGTTTCGGATAACGGAACAATTTGAGGTCGTCGCACTCTTCAACTTAGTTATGTATGTTGCATGGCTGCCTTCATTCATTTTTGCAGGATGGCTGAGTAAAAAATACTCAAAGCGAAAAACCCTAATTATTGGTGGAGTATCACAACTTCTTTTTTATCTCGCTATTTTCATCTTAGGTGAGAGTTCCCAAAATTATGTTGTATTGCTAGGTCTACTATTTGGATTAGGTTCAGGATTTTACTGGCTTGCAATAAATGTTTTATCTGTTGATTATACTTCAGAAGCAAATAGGGATTGGTTTAATGGAGTTAATGGTGTCTTTAACTCTGTATCACAGATGATCGGTCCGTTTTTATCTGGGTGGATGATCTTTAGTTTTCAAGGATTAACTGGTTATTACTTTATTTTCAGCTTGTCATTAATGATTTTCTTCATCACAATTTTGTTGAGTTTCTTATTTCCGTTAGATGATAGTGAAAAAGAGTTTTATTGGATAGAGATGATTAATGTTCATCGATCCAAGTCTTGGCGATCTTTAACATATGCCTTTATGGCTAATGCATTTCGTGGTGGGGTTTTATCCTTTGCCATTCTTGTATGGGTGTATATGGCGACGGAAAATGAATCATCAATTGGGAATTTTGCATTAATGTCGACAACTTTATCACTTGTTGTCTACTACCTTATAGGGAAATATGGAAAACCCAATCAGCGATTACGATATATGTTGTACGGAAACATTTTATTAAGCATTGCTTTGCTAGGTTTAGTTGTGGATGTTAGCTGGGAACTGCTTTTAGTGTATGGAGTCATTTCAGGCATTTGCATCCCGTTATTTGAATTACCCTTTCATACGATCGCGCTAAATAATATCTCCAATAATGATCAAAATGGGAAGCTACGTATGGAGCTTGTTGTTGTACGAGAAATAGCACTTAGTATAGGAAGAATAACGAGCGTATTTTTGTTATTCACTATCTATTTGTCAGATGAACACCAACTAGTATATCTCCGTATTTTCTTGCTGTTATTGATCGTAATCGGACTAACACCGCATTACTTCTTAAGAAATGTAAGAGATGAAGTGTTAAAGTAACCGGCCAATCGCAACAGCAAACTAATCCGAATATTATTTTCACATCTGGAGGATGACAAAATGGCTGAATTACGACTTGAACATATAAATAAGATATATGATAAAAAAGTAACGGCTGTAAAAGACTTTAATCTTGATATTAAGGATAAAGAATTTATTGTATTTGTTGGCCCATCTGGGTGCGGAAAGTCAACGACACTTCGAATGGTAGCCGGTCTTGAAGATCTCTCGAATGGTGACTTATTTATTGATGGAAAACGAATGAATGATGTTGCACCGAAGGATCGTGATATTGCCATGGTTTTTCAGAACTATGCTCTATATCCTCACATGAATGTTTATCATAATATGGCTTTTGGTTTAAAACTCCGAAAATTCCCTAAAGAAGAAATTGACCGCCGTGTAAAAGAAGCTGCTAAAATTTTAGGCCTTGAGCAGTTCCTAGATCGAAAGCCAAAAGCCCTTTCTGGTGGACAACGTCAACGAGTTGCGCTAGGACGAGCGATTGTTCGTGATGCAAAAGTATTTTTAATGGACGAACCCTTATCAAATTTAGATGCAAAACTTCGCGTACAAATGCGAGCAGAAATAACAAAGCTCCACCAACGATTACAGACGACAACGATATATGTTACTCATGATCAAACAGAAGCGATGACAATGGCCACTCGACTAGTTGTTATGAAAGATGGAATCATTCAACAAGTGGGTTCACCTAAAGAAGTATACGAAGAGCCTGTTAACATTTTTGTAGGTGGATTTATTGGCTCACCGGCCATGAATTTTTTTACAGGTTTTCTAAAAGATAATACCTTTCAAATTGGAAGTGAATCTATTGCGGTTCCAACCCATAAATTGGCTGAATTACGCACACAGGGCTATGAAAATAAAGAAATAATCTTAGGTATAAGACCCGAAGAAATTCACGACAATCCTGAGAATATTAAGGATCCTCAAGATTCTGTCATTCAGGTAAAGATTGACGTTGCAGAACTCATGGGCGCTGAAACAATGCTGTACTCTCAGGTTAATGAACAAGATTTCGTATCTCGTGTTGATTCGAGTTCTACAGTTGAGCCGGGTGACATGATTGCTTTATTTTTGAATATGGAAAAGGCTCATTTCTTTGATCCTGAATCGGAAATGCGACTTTAGAACAAAGGGTATATACGTCTAACACATAAGCACGAATCCTATAATCTAGCTTGCCTCCTTTTTTCTCGATTATTACCACTTATATTTTTCAAGGAAATGAAAATTATAAGAGGGTAGCAAATCGACAAGAGGAGGTATTTTCAATGATAAGAAAAAAGGTAACAGTTTTTGTTACAAGTATATTTTTTGTTATGCTTGTTGCTTGTAATAATAATGATAATGCCCTTGATACTGCTAATAGGGACAATCCTAATCGAAGCGGTGGAGAGGGAATTCAACAAGTGGGAACTGGTCATTTAACAATTGATCAGAATTCATTCAGCACGACAATTCCAAGTGAAAAATTCCCACACAGTAAACAAATTCAACAAGGTGAATTTAAGTTTTATAAAGCTAATCCTAATGAAAGACATCGACAAGAGGGTGCTCCACAACCAGATGCAACGGCTCCACAACAGCCAGCACCTCAACCACAACAAGAAAATGCAGAGCCGAATCAGCCACAAGAACAACCGAAACAAGAAGCACCAGCTAATCCGCCAGAACAAGAGCAACAACAACCACAGGCGGATCAAGCTGCAGAAGGAATTACTGCAGCTGAAACTAAGGTCATAGAATTAACAAATGCTGAAAGAAGAAAAAATGGTTTACCTGATTTGAAAGCAGATAATCCTTTAAGCAATGTTGCAGGTAAAAAATCTGATGATATGAAGGAAAATAATTATTTCTCACACACAAGCCCAACCTATGGCTCACCTTTTGATATGATGAGGGATTTTGGAGTTGATTATAAAACAGCAGGTGAAAATATCGCACAAGGACAGCAGTCACCTGAGCAAGTCGTTCAAGCATGGATGAAAAGTGAAGGTCATCGTAAAAATATTTTAAGCGGAGATTTCACTCACATCGGTGTAGGACATACACAGGATGGAAATTATTGGACGCAAATGTTTATCGGCAAATAAATAAAAAGCAATCGGATACAAGCTCCGATTGCTTTTTATTACCTTTTAACTACATTATCTAACATCATTTCTTTTGTTTCAAATCCAATTGACGTATTTAGATCAACGACGTCAATTGTAAATTTAAAATAAGTTGGACTATAATTATTCACTGAATTCGTTAAGTCAAAAATCACTCGACTATTTTCATTATTGCTAGTGATGTAATAAAGTTCTTCTTTATGGACTTTATTTTCCTTATTATAAAATGTAACATTCAAACGGTAGGCAATATTTTCTCTAGGTGTACTCGTAAAGATAAGTTGGTTTCTCTGAAATTCAATAAGCTCTGGTGTTTCAATTAGTCGGTTTGAATCAACTTGCAACCCACTTATTTTTTCAAAATAGTCATGAAGCTCTTTGTTTTCTAATACATTTGCTATCTCCTGATTTTCATGCTGTGTTCTTAAATAGAAAGCTTCATTCGTATAAACGTCTCTCTTTTCCATTTTATGAGTAGGACCAAATAATAATAGATAATCATCCGCGATAATTTCTTGAGGAAACCATTTGTGATGACCATTCGTATAGTTCCAAAAAGCATCCCAGCGAATAGGCTCTTCCTTCAATTTTCTCAATTCATGGTAGGTTGAAAACGGAAAATGATGAGATTTGAAATGAAAATAGCTAAAATGATGCCCATATTCATGCGATAAAGTCTCAGTGTAATCAGATGGATCTCGGTACGTATCGCCTTGATATAAGGTAATCGTGTTTGTTAGTGCGTGAAAACTTCCACGTGTAGGTGTGGTATCCAGAGATTCGCCTCTAACCCTAACTTCTTGTAGCAAATCAATTTCTTCCCCGTGATTATTTTTTAGTAGTTCTTCATAGAGCTTCTCTAATTTATTTTCGTCCCAATGTTGTGAGTAGCTTAAAAACAAAATACCTTCTGGTGATTGATATTTTGCATAATAACTAGAATCGTATACTCCTGAGTCTAAGCTTAATAGAAAAGGAAATAGAATAACAAGAATGAACAAATTTTTCTTCATAATACTCACATCCTAACCGTCATTTTAACATGAAAGCTAAGTAAGAAAGTCTTCTTCATTTTTCCAGATTACTAGGTTTTATGTTAATGTAAGATAGAAGAAACAAATTAGTAAGGATGAAAAAAAATGACAAATACAATGAAGATTCAGCAAGCTAAAATTCCAAAAAGCTTGAGAACTGCCGTTTTAGACGAGGAAATAACAGATGACTTGTATGTTGAACAGTGTTTAATAAGTAACTGTACAATTGATGAAAAGGATATCCATAGATTACGTTTTGATCAGGTAGTTTTTCAAAATGTCACCTTTATTGACGTGTCCTTTAAATCAATTGAATGTACAGATGTCATTTTTGATAAATGTGACTTATCAAATGTACAGTTTAGAGGAGCGGTTCTACATAGAGTTGAAATGAAAAATTGTAAGTTATTAGGAATTAATTTGTCAGAAGCAACGTTACGTAATGTTGTATTCAAGGGATGTTATTTAAACCTCAGTTCTTTTGGATACTCAGATTTAAAACAAACTAGCTTTACAGATTCTTCTTTAAGTAATGCGGATTTTTATGAAGTCAAATTGAACAAGGTAGAGTTTATAGACTGCAACTTAAATGAAGCAAATTTCGGTGGATCTTCACTTAAAGGAATTGATTTAAGTAAGAACCAGTTTGAACAGTTAACCGTGTCGAGGGAGGATTTAGAAGGATGTATTGTGTCTTCAGATCAGGCGATAGGTTTTTCAAGATTAATGGGATTAATCATAAAGGAATAGGTAAAAGTTTCTTAGGTAGTTGCATTTCAGTAACTCGTACCTCAAAATGGTGCTAACAATAAACAATTGTAAAGGAGAATGTCTGATGCTGCTACAAAATAAGAAAGTTATTCAACTCGTAAGCGATGACTTTGAGGACCTTGAGCTATGGTATCCTGTTTTAAGACTAAGAGAAGAAGGAGCTACAGTTCATATTGTCGGGGAAAAATCGAATGAAGAGTACGTTGGCAAATATGGCGTTCCTATCGTTACTGAGCTAACATTTAAGGACATAAATCCGAATGATTATGACGCGATCTTAGTTCCAGGTGGTTGGTCACCTGATAAACTAAGACGCTATGAAGACGTATTAAACATGGTCCGCATCATGAATGAACAGAAAAAGCCAATTGGTCAAATCTGTCATGCTGGCTGGGTGTTAATATCAGCTAAAATACTAGAAGGTAAAAAAGTAACAAGTACACCAGGTATTAAAGATGATATGACTAACGCTGGCGCAACTTGGCTTAATGAGCCAGTGGTTGTTGACGGAAACCTCATCTCAAGTCGCCGTCCACCAGACCTACCCGACTATATGAGAGAATTTATTAAGGTTTTAGCCAAGTAACCCTAAAATGTATCCTGAATAGAATGAACCACCCCGCTGAATTTTTGGCGGGTTATTTACATTTATCATACACTCAGCTCTACTTCCTAGAACAGACATCTTTTTATCGAACAAATGTGAACAAAATAATTAAAAAACATCCAACTTTACATAAAATTAGAATTTTTTAACATTTAAATGAAATAATTTGTTAAAATATGAATATATGTAAATGTATTGTTGATTTTTTAACGAACAAAGAAGTAGCTCAAATTATTGGTTGAACAATAAAAAAATATAAACAAAGTGTGGGAGAGAGAATGGGTAAATTTATCATTCCAGGAGCTTTAGCTGTATTAGTACTGCTGTCAGGTTGTAGTTTAAGTGTTGTTGGGGGTAAAGAGAAGGAAGAGATTAAAACTTCAGTTTCAGTTCCAGAAAAATCTGTTATGTTAGAAGATAAGAAATTTGATGCAACTGTAAGTTTAATTGACGGAAGAAATGGAGATGTTTTGTCTACATTTTTACCTTTGGATGTTCTTAATCTAGAAACAGAAGAAAAAGAGTTAAAACAGTTAGCATCAAATTTAGCTAAAGAAGTTGACAAGCCGATGGTGCCAAAAATGATCGACAAAAGCGGGCAATTAACGGAAGGCAAGAACAGAGTGGTTTTAGATGAGGAAAAAATGATCGAAACGTTGAAAGCATTAAGTCCATTGGATAGAATGATCGAATTACCTATTGTAGAAACAATACCCAATGTGACTGCTGATACGATTAAGGGAATTGATGAAAGTGTAATAGGCTCATATAAAACAACTTTTGATCCTAGTGTAGCTGGTAGAAGCGCTAACATTGAATTATCCGCAGGGGATATTAACCAAATCATCCTAGGACCTGGTGACCGTTTTTATTTTAACCTAATCACAGGAGATCGAACTCCTGAGAGAGGCTACCAAAAAGCGATGGAAATAGTAAATAAGGAGTTTGTTGAGGGCTATGGAGGAGGAATTTGTCAAACTTCTAGTACCTTATACAACGCAGTAACCGCTGCAGGTTTGGAGATCCTCGAAGTACACAATCATTCAAGATCAATTGGCTATGTTCCGGCTGGAAAAGATGCGACGGTTGCTTATGGTTTTAAAGACTTGAAGTTTATGAATAACAAAAACTACCCAATTATGATTAAAACAAATGTTGATCTTCAAAGCGGCTCAATTGAGGTACAAATTTTAGCTGCGAAGCAATATGTAAAGAGTTAATAGCAAATTGTTAGTCTTCCCCATTTTAAATTCATTAAAATAAAAAAATCGTAAAGGTATAGTTTTTTAACCTTTACGATTTTTTTAATAGCATTATATCTATAAAAAGTTGGCATTTCATATTAAAATCGCCAAAATCAATGGTAGTCAATTCTGTTATTTGTTTTAATCGATAATTCAGAGTATTAAGGTGGATAAACATTTGTTCAGCAGTGGACTTTAATTTGCAGTTATTAAACAAATAAATTTCTAAAGTCTTGAGAAGCTCAGATTGGTTTTCTTTATCTTTCTCGATTAATATTCGTAGGTTACTATTGATATATTGGGTTTGTTTATTTTTTTGGTCAATAACATTAAGATACCTAAAAACACCGAGTTTAGAGTATTCGTAAGGAACATTTTCCTGACTATCAACAAGTTCAGCTACCTTTAGCACTTCAAGGGCCTCTAAGTAACTCTGTCTTAAAGACAATAAATGCTCATATTCATTTCCGATCCCTATAAAAATATCTGAAAACCTTTTTGTATTAAAATGCGTAAGTAAATTTTCTACTAAATCCATTGCTGCTGAAGACGTAGAGATTTTTTTAGAAAAACAACCAAGGATAATCACGATATTTGATTGATCTACAAACGCGTGGCTTACTTTATCTTTTAAATTTAAATAGGAACTTATCGTTTCCTTTAATTCTTCTATTAGGTCTTTTTCGGCATAAACAGCATTTAATACCAATACGGAAAAAACAGAAGGTAAAACGATGTTGATGTTTTCTGCTTCCCATTTTATTTCTTTTTCCGTCTTATAATGATTGTGAATAGCTCCTCTAAATAATTGTTCTATTTTTTCCTCTTTTTGATGTTTTAACTGATTCATTTTATCTATTAATTTACCTAAATGGAAAGATACATCAAACAAAAAAGCTAATTCTTCATCTGTCAAAACGTTTTCAATTTCTTGGACCCAAATATATCCCATTATATTATCTTTATGTTTCGCGCTCACAACGACTCTTTGGTTTAGTCCAATTTCCTTAATTTGCTTGACACGAAAGGGGACTGGGTTTGTTTTTAATTGGTCGATAATGCCTGTTTCAACAAACTTTTCAAAAATTTCTAACGGACATTTTTTCGAAAAGATTGTTTGTTGATTGGCCACATCAAATTGATTGATGTAATAAGAATTATAAGCTAATAAGAAAAAATGATCACTCTCAAGAACAATGGGCTTCTTTAGTTCATTACTTACAAGATCAATAATTTCATCAATATTAGACATTGAGTAAACTTGTTCTAATAGCTCATTCATACCATTAGCTCCTATATCACAATTTATCCTTATTATCATACTTTGAAAGAAGGAGTATGTATAGTTCGAATTCTTCCCAAACGAAATTTAATAATTCGTTTCTTTGTGTAAATAGGGGGGAAGCGATATAAATAATTAAGGGCTAACTCCGTAAGCAGAAAGATTGCTTAAAAGAGTTAGCCCCACTTATAAGATTAATTATTTAAACTATTTTTTACCTGGTCAAGATTCTCGACAATTTGTTTGCTTGGCATCGGTGTTAGTAAACTTACAACATATATGGACAATAAACTAGCAGCAAAACCAGGAATGATTTCATAAAGAGTAGCTGAAAGACCTAGGTTTGACCAAATGATCACGGTAACTGCACCAACGATCATTCCTGCAAGTGCACCCCACTTTGTCATTCGTTTCCAATATAAGCTTAGGATGATCATAGGACCAAATGCGGCTCCAAAACCCGCCCATGCATAACTTACTAAACCTAAAATCGTATCGTTTTGCTCCCATGCTAGGATTAAACCAATCACCGAAACGACTAGTACAGAAAGTCGTCCGAAAAATACGAGCTCTTTATCAGAAGCGGAACGACGGAAAAATGTTTTATACATATCTTCTGTTAGTGAACTTGATGTTACTAGTAATTGTGAAGAGATTGTGCTCATTACAGCAGCTAAAATAGCTGATATTAAAAAGCCTGTGATGATAGGGTGAAAGAGAATATTTCCTAATTCAATAAAGATTGTTTCTGGATCTTCTAGCGTAAGCCCCTCCTTAGCAAAGAAGGCAATCCCGATAAAACCAGTTAACATCGCCCCTACAGTAGAAAAAATCATCCAGCCCATACCGATACGACGAGCTTTTTTGATTTCCTTTACAGATGAAATGGCCATAAAGCGAACGATAATATGTGGTTGTCCAAAGTATCCAAGTCCCCATGCAAATAAAGAGACAATTCCAAGGATACTTGTTCCTTTAAAAATATCTAATAGGTCTATATTGACAGATTGAATGGTTGTGATTGTTTCACCTGGACCACCTGTGTAAAATAGAGCAACAATAGGTACAAGAACGAGAGCAACAACCATGATAATTCCTTGAACAAAATCTGTCCAACTAACAGCTAAAAATCCACCAAATAGAGTGTAGGCAACAGTAACTCCAGTAATAATCCATAAACCTAGATGGTAGTCTAAATCAAGAATACTGTTAAATAAAACGGCACCGGAAACCATTCCAGCCGATACATAAAAAGTGAAAAAGACTAAAATTACGATACCTGAAAACAAACGTAACATTTTAGATTTATCTTCAAAGCGATTTTCCAGAAAACCAGGAATTGTAATTGAGTCAGTTAGTTCGGTAAATATTCGTAGGCGAGGTGCTACGTAAAGCCAGTTGAGCCAAGCTCCAAGCGTTAAACCAAGAACAATCCATGAACCACTTAGTCCAGTTGCGAACATTGCGCCAGGTAACCCCATCATCAGCCAGCCACTCATATCCGAAGCACCTGCGCTTAGTGCTGTAACCGCTGGTCCTAGTGTACGACCGCCAAGCATATAATCTGTTAAATTAGAAGTGCGTTTATAAGCGTAATAACCAATCGAAAGCATACCAATCATATAAATACAGATTGAAAGAATTAATTGAGTGTTTTCCATATTGTCTCCCCTTTATTTTATAAACTATTTTCTCTTTAATGAAAGCGCTCCCTTTTGTTCGTTTAAGAGAAAGCAACTAAAAAAGTTGCTTTCTCTTAAACTTTAAAGCATTTCACTTATTGTTTTTGCTTGCATGTGAAGAGCTAGATAATCTGGACCCCCAGCTTTCGAGTCTGTACCAGACATTTTAAATCCACCAAATGGGTGATAACCAACAATAGCACCAGTACAAGTTCGATTAATGTATAAGTTTCCTACATGGAATTCACGTTTAGCACGCTCAATATACTCACGATTATTCGTAATAACAGCACCTGTTAGACCATATTCAGTATTGTTTGCAATTTCTAATGCTTCATCAAAAGAAGAGAATTTAGAGAATGCTACGACAGGTCCAAAAATTTCTTCTTGCATAAGTCGAGCTTTTGGATCTAAATCAGCAAAGATCGTAGGCTCGATAAAATATCCTTTTGAATCATCGCCGTTTCCACCACTTACTAAGCGACCTTCACCTTTACCAATAGTAATATAATCCATGATTTTGTCAAATGAATTTTGATCAATCACTGGTCCCATGTATGTTTTTGCATTTTCAGGATTTCCTACAATTTGTTTTTCAGTAATCTCAATCACACGCCCTAGAATGTGATCGTAAACGTCTGCATGTACAACAGCACGAGAACCTGAAGAACATTTTTGACCAGAAAAACCAAATGCAGAAGCAAAAATAGATTGAGCCGCTAATTCTAGATCACAATCTTTATCAACAACGACCGTATCTTTTCCACCCATTTCAGCGATCACACGTTTTAAGTGCATTTGTCCTGGATGAACTTTTGCTGCACGTTCGAAAATACGGGTACCAACTTCGCGAGATCCAGTAAACGTAATAAGGCTTGTTTTCGGATGGTCGACTAAATAGTCACCAATCTCAGAACCGCTACCCGGTACTAAGTTTACAACGCCTTTTGGAAGACCAGCTTCTTCTAAAACTTCAACAAACTTTGCAGCAATAACTGGTGTCGTACTTGCCGGTTTTAGGACAACCGTGTTACCCGTTACGATCGGAGCTACTGTAGTACCAGCCATAATCGCGAATAAAAAGTTCCATGGTGGAATAACAACAGTTACACCAGTAGGAGTGTATATATAGTTATTTTTTTCACCTTCACGGCTATTCACTGGTTTACCCTTTGCAAGTTCAATCATTTGACGAGCATAGTATTCCAGAAAATCAATTGCTTCAGCTGTATCTGCATCTGCTTCATTCCAGGGTTTCCCTGCTTCTTTTACAAGAAGGGCAGAAAAATAATGCTTTCTGCGGCGAATAATTGCAGCAGCACGGAATAGAATATCCGCTCTTGCTTCTGGATTCCAATTTCTCCAAGATTCAAAAGCTTCTGCTGCAGCTTGGATGGCTTTTTCAGCATGTTCTTTTGTAGCTTTAGAAACAGTTCCTACGATTTCGGCTTTATTAGCAGGGTTAATAGAGGTGATTTTATCTTCTGTTGTAAAACGTTCTCCTCCAATAACAAGAGGATAGTCATTTCCCATAATTTCTTGCACTTGGGAAAGTGCTATTTTAAATGCATTCTTTGTTTCCTCATTAGTAAAGTCTGTGAATGGTTCATGTTTATAAGCTGTAGTCATATTTTAATCTCCTTTTTTAGTGAATTATTTTTTTGTCATCCCCTTGAAAGCAAACGCAATATTGGATGGGCGTTCGGCAAGTCGTCTCATGAAATATCCATACCAATCTTGACCATAGGGTACATACACACGCATTTTGTATCCTTGTTTCACTAAATCGAGTTGAGTTTGTGATCGCATACCATATAACATTTGAAATTCAAATTGATCTTTAGGAATGTTATGATCTAGTGCAAACTGTTTTGTATACTCGATCATTGCATCATCATGGGAAGCAATTGCCGTATAATGTCCATTTAGAAGATGCATTTTGATGATCTTTTTATAATTTTCATCTACATCCTTTTTCTCTGGAAACGCAACTTCTGGTGACTCTTTATAAGCACCTTTTACGAGGCGTAGAAAGGGACTATATTGATTTAAATCTTCAATATCTTTTTCAGTACGATATAAATAGGCCTGAATAACAGTGCTGACATTTTGAAAGCGTTTTCTAAGATCTTTAAATATATCAAGAGTTGCTTGACATCTTTGTTCATCTTCCATATCGATCGTGACCATAATATTATGCTTTTCAGCAGTTTCTAAGATTCGGGACATATTTTCATAGACGAGAGCATGGTCAATATCCAGACCTAACGAAGTCATTTTTAACGAGACTTGTGAATCTAAGTTTTCTCTAGCAATCATTTTTATCGTTTGAATACATTCTTCCGTTCTTTCTCTTGCTACATCTTTGTTCGTAACAAACTCACCTAAATGATCAACCGTTACGGATAAACCTTGAGAATTTAACATCTTGATAAATTTAATTGAAGAAGTAAAATCGTTTCCACCAATGATCTTACCAGAGGCAATATTCTTACCCCAGTTTTGGGCAGCGCGATTTAGAACTTTATTTTTAGATAAAAACAGGAAAAAATCTCTAGTCAATACTTCCATTTAAAACACCCCCATAAATAGTACTAATTTCTTTTATGTTTTTCGTTTAATAAATTGTGACGATTTATTTACAATTTTACATTTTTGCAATAAACATTAACAATGTATTAAATATACAAAGATTCAAATAAATCATTGTGTCTTTTATACAAAACTTTTAGGGAAACGCTTCCAAGTCACCTCTAACAACTGAAACTCTACACTTTATTAAACAAAAAAACAGCGATAGATTCGCTGTTTTTTAAAGTGTGATTTAGACTGGCAACGGAATAACGGGTAGCTCAATTGTAAAAGTTGTTCCGTTTTTATTACTAGTTGCTGTGTAGTTCATCACGGTCAGCCTTAATGAACATTTGCTCGGTGGATGGATGATGTAGATAGTTTAAGTCGATATTATAAAGTAGCGATTCACTGTGAAGAAGTCTGCCAAGATAATCTTCGAGAAAAACTTTAATATTTAGTTGTTCAGTTTTTGTCTGAACTGGCTTTGCAATGGTTAAAAACTCTGAAATTATTTTGTTCGCTCGATCGATTTCAGTAATTAGTAAATTTGTGAATAATTCAGCTGTTTCTTTGTCTATTTTCCCTGATAGAAATTGCAAATATCCTCGGACGGTTGTTAGTGGGTTTCTAATTTCATGAGCAATTCCTGCCGCAATTCTACCTGCCAGCGCTTGCTTTTCCGCCTCTTTTATTGCATTCAGAAAATGAAAGGTACCGATAACTCTCATAATAGACCCATCGTTATTTTTAATGATTCTTGTGTTAATAATGCCATAATTACGATCGAGAATCTCACGGTCTACTATTTCCTTGCCTGTTCGAATCGTTTCGAGTGTAACAATTTGCTCATCAGGAATATTTAAAAGCTCACGAATGTGTTTACCAATTATTTTATCTCTATTTATTCCCAAATCATTAGCTGCTTCTAGATTACATAACGTAATAATTCCAAGCTGATCGATAAACACAATATGATGTGGAACAGAGTCTAATATTAGTGACAACAAAGCTTCTGTTTGTTGAAAAGAACTAATTTCGGATGTAATCGTTAATGGATCTCTTGCTTGATTGGCTGAATTCTTGGAATGCGAATTTTCTATTAGTGGCTCGCTTTTTCCTTCAGCTTTTTCTACTCTTAACCCATATTGTTGATGCTCATAAGTAAAAGAAAAAGGTAGCTCAGAAACTAGCTCTTTTAATAAACGATTTTCTTTCCTTAGTTGATTCAACTCGTTTTCTCGTTTTTGGTCGTATACCATCCCAATACCTCTCTACGTTAAATAACTATTAATCCTATTACTATAGTATAGTTTGTGGGTTTTTACAATTACTTGCATTTTATAGGGAGTTAACTATTTTCTATCGTCTTAAATAACGATAATTCTTGCAATTTTATCAACCTGGGCGTAGACTTTTAGTCATATCATAACTATATATCGGGAGCTTGTGGAAGCAGGCTGAGAGTACGACTAAACCGTCGTAGACCGTAGGAACCTGTTGGATAATGCCAGCGCAGGGAAGATGATTAGGGATAATCATGAACACTTTGCCTGCGCAAAGTGTTTTTTTATTTTTTTCAGAAAGGTTTGTGATCACAATTGACACAGGAAGAAATAATCAAACGTGTGCTTCATTTTATAGAAAATGCCGACGGTTCAGAGGAAGCGTTTAACAAACAAGCCTTATATTTATTTGCTTATCAGTATCAACATAATCGCCCATACCAATCGTATTGCAGACAGAAAGGAAAAACGTTAAGAACCGTTAAATCTTGGAGAGAGATACCACCTGTTCCGATTAATGCATTTAAAGAGCTTCCCTTAAGTTGTGAACTACCAGAAAGAGCAGAAGAAATTTTTATGACAAGTGGGACAACAAAAGGTATTAGAGGCAAGCATTACCACCCTACATTAGAAGTTTATGACAAATCAATGATTTCTAATTTTAAAGAACGGTTTATGAAAGACATGGAAAAAATACGGATGGCAATTCTTTTTCCAAATGAGGATAACATACAAAATTCCTCATTAGCTCATTATTTGGCCTTAGCCTATCAGACGTTTGGTACAGATGATAGTCGCTATTTTGTTGATAATCAGGGGCTACAAATTAAAGCATTAATTGGAGAGCTTGAACATGCTGAAAAATCAGGTGAAGCTTTTGCGCTACTTGGTGCTTCATTTAGCTTTGTTCATTTATTTGATGAACTACACAAACTAGGAAAATCCTTTTCGTTACCTAAAGGTAGCAAAATACTAGATACTGGTGGTTTTAAAAATCAATCAAGAGAACTGAGTCTTAATGATTTTTATGAACAATTGGGTTCAACCCTTGGTGTCGATCGTTCAAATTGCATCAATATGTACGGAATGACGGAACTCAGCACGCAGCTTTATGATTGGGGCAATGAGAAAGTGCCATCTATAAAATCCGGGCCATATTGGCTACGAACCCGCGTCGTAAATCCTCTAACAGGAGATGACGTACCAAAAGGTGAGCAAGGAGTTCTTGTTCACTGTGATTTAGCTAATTATAATTCTGTCACTACCGTTTTGACAGAGGATTTAGGCATTGAAAAGAATACAGGCTTTTTGTTGTTGGGAAGGGTGCAAGGAACTGAAGCGAAAGGCTGTTCGATTGCAGTCGACGAGTTTCTTAAAGCTGCAAAGGGGCCGTCGTAATGAACGAAACAGCAGGCTATCTTCCCAATATCGGTGAAGAGGAATTCACTTATAAAACATTGGTTTTTGAGGGACAAAAAGAAACAATTGAAGTCAAAGTTCCTTTATTAACAATTGAGCAGATGAATAAGGTAGTTGATAGAGTAAAAAAGGCGAGTGCAGAAAGATTAAAATCTTTTTCTGTTGCAGACATTGTGAAGTTGATCGACCAAGTTATTGAACAGCTTCTTGATCGTACAAATCCATATCGTCAAAAGGCAGAGAGAATGTTGCCGATTATAACTGGCTATGATGAAGAACTTATTCGACTCGGATTAACGTCCTACTTAAAATCATTTCGAAAACAAGAATTGCAGCGATTTCTTGTTGAGGATTTTTCTAATCCGATGGTTCTTGATGATTTTCAACCAAGAGTCAAGAGAGGGTTTTCAAAGGCAGTTGGTCCTGATTTAACAGTCCATATTTGGTCTGGGAACGTACCTGGTCTGCCTTTATGGAGTCTTATCTCAGGTTTACTCGTAAAGTCAGGTAATATCGGAAAAGTATCAAGCTCTGAACCTCTTTTTGCGGGCTGGTTTGCACAGTTGTTAACAGAGATAGAGCCAAGGCTTGCAGATTGTCTAGCTGTTGTTTGGTGGAAGGGGGGAGATGAAGAGCGAGAGTGTTCTCTATTTAAACAAGCAGATGTTGTCGTTGGTTACGGTGGGAACGCATCACTTCAATCTCTCAGGAAACGTATTCCAATCTCAACTCGCTTTTTACCGTTTGGTCATAAAATTAGCTTTGGTGTTATTTCAAAAGCAAGTCTCGACTCTCGAAAAGCTTTGAAAACAGCCAATCAGGCCGCCTATGATGTTGTTCGGTATGACCAACAAGGGTGTTACTCACCACATGTTATTTATGTTCAAAAAGGTGGGAATGTTTCACCAAGAGAATTTGCCCACTATTTGGCACATGAACTTGAAAGCTTTGAAAATAGATACCCACGACGTGCTTTATCAATAGAAGAAACGACAACACTCGCTAGTTGGCGCCAGCAGGCAGAGCTTGCTACCCTGACAAATGCAAATAACGCAATTGTTGGAGAAAAGTCAGGAGCTTGGACAGTCTTTTATGAGGAAAAAGGTGGCGAACTTTTACCAAGCTGTTTAAATCGGTCGATTAAAGTGGTGGCAATTGAGGAATTTGAAGACATGATAAAAACGATTACATCAAACCGTTCTTATCTGCAAACTGTCGGAGTGGCCGCTGCTCCTAAAGAGCTTTTCCATCTAGCTGATTTGTTAGCTAGAGCTGGAGTTACTCGTATTACAGGGCTTGGAAATATGACATCACCGGAATCAGGATGGCACCACGATGGACGCTTTAATTTACTTGATTTAGTCAATATGGTGGATATTGAACACACAGCAGAAGAGTATGCAGAGAGTATCGCACCGTATGTAGATTAGGAGAGGATTTTTTGAGCTTTTTAGTAATCGACCAAATTTCGTACAGCTATGAGGAGAAAAAAACAATTCTTCACAATATAGAATGGGAGATAAAAAAGGGAGAGTTTCATTGTTTGCTAGGGAGAAGTGGTTGTGGCAAGACAACTTTACTAAAAATAGCATCTGGGCTTATACGTCCAGATGAAGGTGCCGTTTATATGCAAAATAAAGAGGTAATAAAACCTTCACCTGACGTAGGCTTTGTGTTTCAGTCACCAACACTATTGGAATGGAAAACGGTTCTGGATAACATCCTTCTGCCAATTTCTCTTAAGGGAAGACCAACTATCGAAGATCGTAATCGTGCCAACTTTTTATTACAACTAATGGGTCTCTCAAATTATCACAACAACTATCCAGGAGAGCTTTCAGGCGGACAGCAAAGCAGAGTCGCTATTGCAAGAGCACTTATAAAAGAACCTGCGATGCTATTTTTAGACGAACCGTTTGCTGCATTGGACGCAATTACGAGGGAAGAGCTTCAGGATGACTTATTAAAGGTATGTCAATTGCAGAATACAACAGTCTTATTTATAACACATGACATTACAGAGGCTATTTATCTAGCAAATCGAGTGGCAGTGATGGAAGAAGGACGGATTACTTTTGACTTGGGTGTACCTTTGCAAAAGCAGCGTTCTGTAGAGATGAAATATGAAACTACTTTTAATGAGCTATGTTTGAAAGTACGCCACGCAATGAGTGGAGCAGGATCATCATGAAAAAAGTTGAAATCTATTCTTTCTTATTATTTGTATGCTTACTCATCGCATGGGAAGGTTTAGCAAGTACAATGTCTGAGCTCGTTTTGCCGGCTCCATCTGTTGTGTTTTTTACATTATGGGAGGGTTTAAAAAGCGGTTATTTTTTGCCTCATATTGTGATTACTACATCTGAGGTTGGACTAGGGCTTTTAGTGGGAAGTACTCTCGGCTTTGTTACAGGAATTCTCATGGGGGAAGTCAATTTCTTAAGACGATTGTTGTTGCCGTATGTAATCGCAAGTCAGGCAGTTCCAAAGTTAGCATTGGCACCTGTATTTATTTTGTGGTTTGGATTTGGGATGACCTCAAAAGTTGTCATTACTGCTCTTATTTGTTTTTTTCCATTGCTCGAAAATACGATAACAGCTATTCAGTATGTAGACCCCAAAAAACAAGAATTGTTCCGTGTGTTGGGTGCAACTCGATGGCAAACACTTACCCGGCTTAAACTCCCGTCAGGATTACCGGGAATTATGGCTGGATTTCGAGTAGCTGTTGTCATGGCTGTTGTTGGTGCAGTGGTCGGAGAATTTATTGGTGCGAGCCAAGGATTGGGAGCGCTGATTATTGCTTCTCAAGGAATGATGGATACGCCACTAATGTTTGCTATTTTAGTCTTGTTAACGCTTATGGGTATTTTTCTTTATCAACTTGTTTGCCTGATTGAAAAATGGTTTCTTAGACCGTACACAAAGGGGAAAATTAAATGAGATTTAAATTATTAGTATTATCATTATTACTAGCTGCTTTAACTGCTTGTGGTGCAAATTCATCTCCAGTAAAAGAAAACGAAGAGGCAACAAAGTCTAAAAGTCAGTTAGAATCAATTAAAGTAGCGAGTTGGAGTCAACCAATAACCGAACAGACAAATTTATTGGTAGATAATGAGAAACAGTTTTTTAAAGAAAAAGGTTTAGAGATTAGCTTTATTCCTGGAGCAGGTGGAGCAGATTCGATAAAAAATATTCTGTCCGGACATGCTGACATTGCTTTTACAGATCCTGGTTCACTATTTTTCGCACTAGACAAAGGTGAAAAACTTAGAGTTATTTATAATATATATCCGCAAAATGTATTCAATGTCGTGTCATTAAAAGGAAAGAATATGACAAAGCCCGAGGACTTAAAAGGGAAAAAAATAGGCGTTTATAGCCTCGCTAGTGGAACACGGCAAAATTTATTGGTTCTTTTGCACCAAGTTGGACTTTCCGAAAAAGACGTAACAATTGTAGAAACCGGTCTTTTGAATTTTGCACCCTTAATGCAAGGACAAGTAGATGCTACAGCTGCTACGGATACAGGTCTGTTTATCGGTGAACAAAAAGGTTTAGGTGATGTCAATGTGATGGAAGTAAAAGACTATTTAAACTTCCCAAGCGATGTTTTTGTCGTCACAGAAGAAACATATCAGGAAAAGAAAGAACTTATTAGCAAGTTTTTAGATGGTTACCGTAATAGTGCGGAATGGATGATTGAACAACCAGAGGAAGCTGCTTCGAAGGCAGTAGACTATGCGATTGACGGGAAAAACGAAAAAAATAATCTTGAAATCATTAAATTAAGAAACGCATCAAGTGTTTCTCAAGCAACAGAAGAAAAAGGATTAGGTACTCTAGAAGTAGAAAAACTGCAGGAGGCTGCTGATACGTATAAAAAACTCGGATTAATAAAAAACGATCTAAACATGTCAGAGATTGTACGCGACGAGTTAATTCCGCAGAAATAAGGGAGGTAAAATGAATGGGAAAGTTTAGCGACAAAGTGGTTTTAGTAACAGGATCAAGTCGTGGGATCGGAGCTTCCATTGCTAAAGCTTTTGCAGGTGAAGGTGCAACAGTTATCGTAAATTATCTTCAAAATCAAACAGCCGCCGAGGAAGTTGTAGCTAATTGTGTAAAACTCGGCGGCGATTCATGGGCCATTCAAGCAGATGTAACTTCTGAGAGTGATGTCAAATCTATGGTAGAAGAAATTTTGCTGGAAATGGGAAAAATCGATGTGGTCGTTAACAACGCGTTTAAACCTTATACATTTGATCCCGACAATCGTAAATTGGCACATGAGCTTACATGGGGTGATTACGAGGAACAAATTAACGGTGCAGTAAAATCAACACACCATGTTTGTCAGGCAGCTTTAAAGGCAATGAAAAAACAAACAGGTGGAAGCATTATCAATATTGTGAGTAATCTTGTAGCAAACCCAATTATTCCTTACCATGAATACACAACTGCTAAATCTGCTCTTGTCGGTTATAGTCGCAATTTAGCAGCAGAAGTTGGATCTTTTGGTGTGCGAGTCAATTGTGTTGCCCCAGGACTTGTTTACCCTACAACCGCAAGTCAACACACAAAAGAAGAAGTGAAAGAGATGCTCATTTCTCAAACACCACTTAGAAAAATTGCAAAACCTGATGATATAGCCGGTCCTGTTCTTTTTTTAGCATCTGATTGGAGTCGTTTTATGACAGGGCAAACGCTTTACGTAGACGGTGGACTTGTTATGAAATAAAAGAAAATTTCAACCTACTAAACAATAAAGTTAGGAGATCAAAAACAAATGATCAATATAGAGATGGTTGCGAATACATTAGAAAAATTGAGAAATCAGAACCCTCTTGTACATAATATTACCAATGTGGTTGTCACCAATTTTACGGCTAACGGTCTTTTAGCATTAGGGGCTTCTCCGGTAATGGCTTACGCAAAAGAAGAGGTTGCAGATATGGCGAAAATTGCAGGTGCGCTTGTATTAAACATTGGAACATTAACTGAAGAAAATGTAGAAGCAATGATTATCGCTGGTAAATCAGCAAACGATCACGGAGTACCCGTGATTTTTGATCCGGTTGGTGCTGGTGCAACCTCCTATCGTACAATGACGTCTAAGAAAATTTTAAATGAGGTAAATATCTCGGTTCTAAGGGGAAATGCAGCTGAAATTGCAAATGTAATTGGGGATAACTGGGCAATTAAAGGTGTAGACGCTGGTGAAGGGAATGGAGATATTGTTTCATTGGCACAAAAAGCAGCAAACCAACTAAACACGGTTATTGTTATAACAGGCAAAGATGATGTGGTTACTGATGGAAAAACAACCTATATTGTTCAAAATGGCCATCCTCTGTTAACAAAGGTAACTGGAGCAGGATGTTTATTAAGTTCTTGTTTAGGTGCCTTTTCTGCAGTAGAAAAGGATCTCATTTTGGCATCCATAGCAGCACTCACTAGTTATGGAGTTGCAGCTGAAATAGCTGCATCACGAAAAGGAGAAGAAGGTCCAGGTAGTTTTCAAATCGAGTTTTTAAACCAATTGTCAAGCGTAACAGCTGAAGATCTCATTCAATATGGTTCCATAGATAAAATTAATCATTGATAAGGGAGAGGATTATTTTGACTACTTTTAAGGCCTTAACGATTGCAGGATCAGACAGTGGCGGTGGGGCAGGTATTCAAGCAGATATCAAAACGTTTCAAGAACTAGATGTATTTGGAATGTCCGCGATCACAGCGGTGACTGCTCAAAATACGCTAGGTGTGCATGGTGTCTATCCTGTATCTGTTGAAGCAGTTGTTAAACAAATTGAAGCGATCGGTTCAGATCTTGGAACAGATGCCCTTAAAACTGGAATGTTATTTAGTAGTGATATTATTGAAGCTGTCTCTGAGAAAATCAAACAGTTTAAATGGACACGTGTTGTCGTCGATCCCGTGATGATTGCAAAGGGAGGAGCTTCATTGCTACAGAACGAAGCGGTCAATGCTCTGAAGCAACACCTGTTACCCCTTGCATTGGTTATTACACCTAATATTCCTGAAGCAGAAGTTTTAGCGGACATGACTATACATAACCTTGAGGATCGAAAAAAAGCTGCAAAACATCTTCATCGTCTCGGTGCCAAACACGTGATCATTAAAGGTGGACATGATGTCGACAGTGAAAATCTCGTTGATATTTTGTATGACGGAGAGGAATACACCTACTTAACAAGTAAACGAATTCAAACAAAAAACTCTCATGGAACAGGCTGTACATTTGCCGCGGCACTAACAGCAGAACTAGCAAAAGGGCAGAACATCCAAGCTGCTTTTAAAGAAGCTAAAAATTTTATTCAGGTTGCAATTGAAGATGATTTAGGAATAGGAAATGGACATGGCCCAACAAACCACTGGGCGTTTAAAAGGCGAAAGGAGCTGAATTCACTTGTCTAGAATCTCAACAGATAGAATGCGTGAACTATTACCTTTGTACTTTATAATGGGGAGTCAAAACTGCAAATTGAATCCTGAGGAAGTTTTAATCAAAGCAATTGAAGCAGGCATCACACAGTTTCAATTCCGAGAAAAAGGAGAGAATTCATTAAAAGGCAGAGACAAGATTGAATTCGCTAAAAAGCTACAAACCATTTGCAAAAAACACAAAATCCCATTCATCGTCAATGACGATATCGAATTAGCAATCGCCCTTGATGCAGATGGAGTACATATCGGTCAAGATGACGAATCAGCCGAAATAGTCAGACAAAAAATTGGTGATAAAATACTCGGTGTATCAACACACTCTATAGAAGAAGTTGAGAAAGCCATATTAGAAGGAGCCGATTATTTAGGTATCGGACCTGTTTTTCATACTAAGACTAAAAAAGATGCGAAAAGTGTACAAGGGACAGAGCTAATTGAGAGAGTACGAGATAAAGGCATCCAAATTCCGATTGTTGGTATAGGTGGGATTACTGCACACAATGCTGCTTCCGTGATTAAAGGAGGAGCAGATGGGGTATCTGTGGTTTCGGCTATCAGTATGTCGGATGAGCCTTATGAGAGTGCGGGGGAATTGAGGAAGGCTGCTTTCTAAAATATTAGATTGTTTCCATAGAATAAATAGGTAGAAAACCTCAGTGACTAAAAAACGGTCTCTACCTGGTTGCTATTTAGAATATATTAATCAATCTTCTCAGGTATTCTCTCTCAACTCATCCACCGATGAAACGCAATTGGCAGGAAAGATTCTCTTATTATCAGCACACCACTTTCAGCCAAAGGAACGTAAATGAGATAACTTTAAATAGAGATTGAAGATTGCTGAAGAATCTGATAAAATAAAATAAATGAAAAGACTTTGTGTGACTGGCGAAGCGCGGATAACCGTGAGGGAGCACATTGTGTCGTAGCCGTTCGCCTGGGCAGAGGTAAGGGAAGTATTTCCTTACCTCTTTCTGTTTATTAGGAGATGATATTTGAGTTCAAACTACGTTTAAATTCCATTGTTTTAGTAAAATACAACTATTCATAAAATTTGAAAACTAACATAAATGAAAAGAGGAGAAATCAAAATGAGCACAACAACTTTAGAAAAAGTAAAAACAATTAGAACCTTAAATAATATTGCAGAAGTCGGGATAAATGTATTTAATAAGGATAACTTTACGGTCGACAATACTAGTGAAAACCCTGATGCCATTGTTCTTCGTAGCTTTAACATGCATACAATGGAATTTGCCAATAATTTAAAAGCAATTGCAAGAGCAGGGGCGGGTGTTAATAATATTCCTGTCGACAAATGTACTGTACAAGGAATTGTTGTTTTTAATACCCCTGGTGCTAACGCTAACGCAGTAAAAGAAATGGTACTAACCACATTAATGGCTTCATCCCGTAACCTTTTTGCCGGTGTGGCCTGGACAAAGACGTTAGAAGGTGAAGGTGAACAAATTCCAAAGCTTGTAGAAGCTGGAAAGAAACAATTTGTTGGAAAAGAAATTAAGGGTAAAACTCTGGGTGTAATCGGTTTAGGTGCGATCGGTGCACTTGTAGCGAATGATGCGATCGATTTAGACATGGATGTGATTGGGTTTGACCCGTTCATCTCTGTTGATACAGCATGGAACTTGTCTCGCAATGTACAGCGCGCTTTGACGATTGAACAGTTGTTTACTAACTCTGACTATATTACTGTACACGTTCCGTTTACCGAAGACACAAGAGGTATGTTTAACCAAGAAACATTTAGCTTTATGAAGCCAGGTGTTCATATTTTGAATTTCTCACGTGGTGAGCTTGTGAACGAAACGGATATGGAAGCTGCACTTGAAAGTGGAAAAGTTGGTAAATATATTACAGACTTCCCAAATGAAAAAGTATTGAAAATGAAAAATGTCGTTCCAATTCCACATCTTGGTGCCTCTACACAAGAATCAGAGGAAAACTGTGCCGTAATGGCGGCTCGTCAGGTGAAGGAATTTCTAGAAACAGGAAACATCAAAAACTCAGTGAATTTTCCAAACGCTTCCCTTCCTTATACAGGAAAGCGACGTGTGGCAGCTTTCCATCAAAACGTTCCAAACATGGTTGGGCAGATCACAATGGCTCTATCAAGCTTTAATTTGAACATCGCTGACATGGTTAACAGAAGCCGCGGGGGATACGCGTACACATTGATTGATATTGATAACGAAGTAAACGGCGATATTGTTCCTCAATTGGAGGAACAAATCAAGCAAATCGCGGGCATCGTGACAACCCGTATTATTTAAACACTCTAATTGAACAGGAAAAAAGCATGGAAGACCTCTTCGATGCTCTTTTCCTGTTCAAATGAATAAATATTAGTGAAGTCTCAATTCCTTTAAGGAGTTGAGGCTATTTTTATCTTAGAGGAAATGATAATGAGTCATCAAATCATAAAACAAAAACAACTGGAACTATTAATGAAGTCAGAAACAAGAGAATTTGCTATAGTGTGAATACTGTAAGTTTAAAAATTGTAAGAGAATCAAGTATTTTTTACAAGGAACAAGGACCGTCAAGTCAAGTCTAGGGGAAAATTAATCGTGGTAACAGCGCTTACAAGATGCTTCATATCTTTTTCAAAAGCACCAATTCTCTACTCTCCAACACTCTTCCGACTTATCCTCTCAATAATATCCCCCAACTCATCCGGACGATGAAACTCAATCGGAGAAACACCCTTTTCAAACTGAATCGAATCCGCCTCCACAAGCAACACATACCGCCCATTAATCTTACCTAAGTGAATATTCTCCCCAAAATCAGCCAGCAATCCTTTAATCGAATTCTCACCAAGCTTCATCTTCAACTTAGCCTAAGGCGTCTGCTCAAAAATTTGAGCAGACGCCTCGACAACTTGCTCCGTCGTAAAACGCTCTTGAATTTTTATGAAATTATGCAAAAAACTAGGTTTAGATAAAGATACCTATTCTGTATCTATTCCATTAGGCGCAACCGTCAATATGGCTGGTGCTGCGGTTACTATTTCTGTTTTGACGCTTGCCGCGGTTCATACACTAGGCATTCAAGTGGACATCTCTACAGCCATAATTCTCAGCGTATTGTCAGCTATATGCGCTTGCGGTGCCTCAGGGGTTGCTGGTGGCTCACTATTATTGATTCCTCTAGCATGCAG
>NZ_JBHLVO010000025.1:0-73638 GCF_042433335.1 Metabacillus herbersteinensis | reverse complement strand
TTTCACAGCAACAGCTGAATTTAAGAAGCAGCTAAAGGAAGGGAAAAAAATAGATATCAAGAAAGTAGTATAAAGAAGAAAGCCTTTTATCTGCGATGAACTGCACCCCAATTGTTAGACTTGACTAACAATTGGAGGTGCAGTTTTTTTATGTTCATCAATTTTTAGTCTTGCCTCGATTGGCATCTCTGCTTCCGGTATAGTAGATTCGGTCTAAAATTAAGTGATTTTTTTACTTCAATTTTAATTTCGTCTATAGTACCTGCATGGATTTAGCCTGTCTTCTTACATTGGACTCCTTCAATAAATTTTTTCAACTTGCCATAGCTTTGTAATAACATGCGAAAGCTGAACTATGTCATAGCCATTCTAAAAAACTGGGAAAGTGAATTGTTACTGACCGCCCAAGAAATTGATTATTTTCTTGAAAACCAAAAGCCTTTACAAAAGCATAGGCCATTAACCGAATCAATTACAGTTGGTAGAGCTATTCCAAGTGGATTTCAACTGAATCTAACGGCAGGTGAAGAGGTATGAGAATTGCTGGAAAAGTGTTCTTAGGATGCTTAGATTACTTGCTGTAACCACCCGAATTATGTCGATGCCTTTTCGGCAAACATCAAGTGGTAACAGGGACTTTCTAAATCACTATTCCCCTTTAACCTCTAACAGCTTCATTCGTAAATCGCCTTCCATTCTAGTGAGTTCTAGCTCAGCTTGGCGGCGCTTGTTACGTCCTGCTTCCTGAATCTGTAACGTTTCTTCAAGGGTAGAAATAAGAGTTTCTTGTGTTTTTTTTAGTGTTTCAATATCAATGAGACCTCGTTCATTTTCTTTTGCGGTTTCAATTGTATTTGTTTTGAGCATTTCTGCATTTTTTAGTAACAGGTCATTCGTTGTTTTGGCTATTTGCTTTTGAGCCTCGACGGCATTGCGCTGCCTGATTAGAGTTAATGTAATGGCTACTTGGTTTTTCCATAGAGGAATGGCTGTTAAGATAGATGATTGGATCTTTTCAACTAGTGCTTGGTTTGTATTTTGAATCAAGCGTATTTGTGGGGCACTTTGAATGGTTATTTCTCTGCTTAATTTTAGGTCATATATCCGTTTATCTAGTCGATCGGTGAATTGAAGCATATCATTGACTTCTTGAAACTTCATTTGATCATTTGTGACTTCAGCTTCTTTTTTTAGCGCTGGAATCGTCTTGGTGTTTAATTCTTCTAGTTTTACTTCTCCTGCTGATATATAGACATTTAACGCGTGGAAATACTCCTTATTATGTTCATAAAGCTTTTCAAGAAAGCCGATATCTGATAAAAGGACATCCTTGCTGCGGTCTAGCTTTACACTAATTCGGTCAATTTGAGCACCGGTTTTTTGATATTTTGATAGAACCTCTTGCATGGAGCCAGAAACCTTACCGAACATTCTCTTATATAAAGGCTGCTTCTCAGGCTTTAATTCGTCTAAGTTCACATCATTAAATCGTTTCATGAGATCACTAATGATTTCGCCGACTTCACCTAAATCCTTCTGGCTTACATGTTCAAGCATCGTATTTGAGAATGTTAGTAGCTTAGTTTGTGCGGGTGTACCATACGAAATCATGGACTGAAGGTTTTTCGGATCAATCTGTTCAGCAAGTTGATACGCTCTTTTTCGGTCCTCTTCTGGGATGACATCTATGAGTTTTAGTGATTTCTCGTCGCTTTTCTCATCGTTAAAAGGAGTGTCTCCAAAGGGGTTAGCTAAAAGCTCATTCATTAAATCAGATTGACTCGTTTTGGTTTCGGTCATTTAATTTTCCTACTTTCGTTTAATTTTGAATTTTTCATCGAATGCTTGGCAACATCTAATTCAAAATGAAGTTGATCTATGTCGTTAGCTAACATCTGATATAAGTCCTGTTCAATTGATAGTAGAAGCTCATTTAATGTTTTTCTTGTGTCAGATAAAGCTTTTTGAACCTCTAGACTTTTCTTCGGTTGCGAAGAAAGAAACACGTACTTCTCAGTCAGCTCCACAGCCGAGTCTAAATGTGAAAAGTAAAATTGCTCTGCCCTGTAAAAACGTTTTGGCTCTGATTTTGTTAAGGAAAATATCTTCCTTGTTACACGTAGCAGGTCAATTCTTTGCTTTAGGGATGGAATATGTCGAATTGAAAATAGAGCTTTTTGAAGACGATCCATTTTCTTTTTTGCTTCTTTTATATTTTTCGTAATATATCGAAATTCTTTTGTGGATAATCCCTGCTTTTTGACGAACAGAAACTTCATATAAATCCCAAGAAGCCAATAAGTAAGGAAGCCAACTCCTAATGAAATACTTGATGATAAGAAAAAGGTTTGATCAAAAGAAAACATACACACAAACCAGCTGATAACTGTAATCGGAATAGCTACCAGTGTCCGAACCAGAAATGAAAAAAAAGAATTCATTGTCAAATGCTCCTAACTTTAAGATCCATACTATATTTACGTTTGAATACCATATAAGGTTTCACATTCAGTTAACATACCTATACTCTAATGGGATTGATGTTACAGTATTCTATCTTTGCGTACAATGGGCTTGAAATGTATTAGGGACTAAGACTTGAGATGTATATATTAGGGTCGTAAAGTTACCATGCCTGGCCCACTCGAAGTTTGTCGAAAATCTCTACAAATCGGGTGGTGTAGGCATTTTTCATTTTAGTCTTGAAGTTACTCATTTGTTAGAAAAGAAAATCTGTAATTTGTGTTTTAGTAATACTAGTATTCTGGAATAAACGAGTAATGGGGGTTTTTAAAAAGGAATTGGGAATACCGCTAAGCTTTGGTATAGATAAGGAGCTAGTAGTACCTTGGAGACAACAAACTGCCATCTTATCTATAGTTTCTGTATTAGCTTTTTTCAAATTTTTATTGTATTTCTAGTATTTCAATATTTGATGGATTATGATTTAGGGAACAGTTTCGGCATGCTATTAGCCATTAGCGCGATCTATACGTTGAGTACGGTAAGTATGGCCATGTTGTTTACAGGTTTATTAAGAACGCCAGAGCACTTCAATATGGTAAGGCATTGATTTACAGCAACGCCTTTTTACTTATTTGTTATCTGTGGTGGTAAACAAATAAGTTAGAAGTAATAGCGCAAAGAAAAAATAACCAATCACAATTTTCCTTTGATGATAAAAATTATGTTTCTTGTAATCTCCGAATGTTAATGTTCCCACGACGGATACTTCCTCATTTTCATTTATGACATTTCTGTTACCTCCTCAGAAGCTATTATTTATATATTTTAACATAGGATTTTCTACTAATAATGAACTTTAAAAAGGTGAAACTATTGATATGATATCGAACGTACAGGTATGTATATATATTAAAGGGGGGATGAAATATGCTTTTAGAGTCCTTTGAAAAGCCTTTGAAATACAGTAACAAGAAGATTGGAGAAGGGACAGTAATAAAAGAGTACGTGGAAATTAATGGGGTTAGACAAGGATTAATAATAGAGTCTTTAAATCAAGGGAGACCATTATTATTATTTTTGCATGGTGGGCCTGGTTTTCCAGCTTACCCCATCATCAAAGCACATAACTTGAGACTTGAAGAGTTTTTCGACGTTTGTTATTGGGATCAAAGAGGAACAGGAATGTCCTATCATGCCAAAGACGCCAAGAAATTACTGACTGTTGATCAGTTAATTGACGATACAATACAAGTCGTTAATTACTTGCGAGGTAAATATACACAAGACAAGGTATTTTTACTTGGTCATTCTTGGGGGACATATCTTGGGAGTCTAGTAGCGAGTATGAATCCCGACCTTTTCCATGCTTATATCGGAATTGGTCAAATTGGATCAGCAAAAGAGTCGGAGAAGGAGACATATAACTTCATCTTGAGGACATCAATAAATAACCATGATAAACGAGCTCAAAAACAAATAGAAAAGTTAACATTCGGAAGTGATTACTACAAGAATCGTTCGTACGGGGCAATTAGAGCTAAATTTACGAACAAGTACGGGGGAGGTTTTAAGCACAGAGGATACTCAAACTTTGAAACGCTAAGAAATGTTTTGGCTTGTCCGAATTATACTTTCAAAGAGCGAATAAATATTTTTCGCGGGAGTATTTACAGCTACCAGTCGTTAGGTCATGTCATGGCGACCACTGATTTGGTGAAACTTGTTCCATCACTCAATCTCCCCGTTTTTATTTTTCAGGGAAAGTACGATTATCAAACAACGTATACCCAAGCAAAACATTTTTTTGAATCAATAAAAGCTCCTTTTAAAAAAATGTATACCTTCAACAATTCTTCCCATACTCCTTTTCTAGAGGAGCAGGAACGTTTTTATAAAATCATAAAGTGTGAAGTTTTGGGAATTGATAAAGACAATAATAACATTTTATAACAAAACTTAGACGAGAGTTAAAACTCTCGTCTAAGTTTTTGACTTTTAAACTAACAAGGTGAACTGTATCATAAAACTTGGTTAAATCGAAGACCAAAGTGGACCTTTCCAAATAATTAATGGCTAAAGTTTGAAAGAATATTACAATTCGGTGCCGGGCACTTTTTTGTAAAGAGGCATTATTAGAATGGTACAAAATGTGATTAGCATATCATAGTATAACTTGCTAAATCGTATGATTACTGCTTCCGCTCACACTAACTGCGATTATTTATCATGGTAGCCTTGATAAATAAAGCTTCTAAAAAGGAGGCTATTTGCTTTGAATAAATATAAATTTAAACATAAAAATAAAAATATAACACTAATCTTTTGTTTGTGTATTCTGTTACTTATATTGCTCGTGGTAAATTTCATTCGCAACACTAAAATATACATTGTGTATAGTTCTGGTGTCGGTTCCTTCATAATTATTGGGTTAATAATCTTGGCTATTATTGTTATATATTTTAGAGGTCAAAGGTAACGAAGTTTTTTCTGGTTAGGTCATTTCCCTCGGATTTTAGCGGTACTTAGATTAGAGTGCTTGTCACTCCTTTAATAATCCTGTTTCACAAAAGGATATGGTCCAGTTTTGGAAAGATTGATAGGCTAGAAGGAAGGCTTTGTGGAGTAAATCTCTGCAACCTTTTTTCCTAAGCAAATTTTACTCATCTGTATGGGGTGTCCATTTAAATTAAGGGATAACAGTTTTCACCTACCCTGCGCGGTGAAAATTGTTATTTTGATATATTTTCAGGACTCCTGTTTTGCTATAAACCATTCTCCTTAAATACCGTTGTAATCATTGGGAATTTTTGTAGTTTTTTAATTGAATAAAATATTAGGTAGACGATAATAAAGTATTTAAAGTATTATTAGAAGTTATAATAAACAAAAAATGTAAGTGGTGTTTTGAAAGGATACAGTTACTTAAAATATGAATTTTCGCAATATTAAATTTTTAAATAAAAAAAATACACTTTTCAAGTAATGAATACAAGTATTTAGATAAAACAAACATGTTAAAGTGGAGGTTATATGAAATTTAAAACAAAGCTCTATGGGAGTATAGGATCAATACTTTTGGTAATTTCTATTATTGTAGTCATATTAATGAATATGCTTGAACAGTCAACAGTGAATATGCATGTTGTTGTGAATGAATTGTACGATCGAATAAAAATGTCTTCAAATATTAAGTACGAGACCTCAAATATTGGTAGAGAGTTAAGTGAAATTGCTGCAGGTCAAACAGATGAAGTCATTCTTGCACCGTTGAATGCATGGGAAGAATCACATAAGAATCTTAAAATTTCGATTGAGAAGCTTGAAAATAAGGACAAGCAAGAAAAGTCGCAGGAGTTAATTGCAAAATTCAAAACACTACATGATTCATACCGAGGGACTGCACAGCAAATTATAACAACACAAATAATAAATCATGAAGCTGAAGTTCATCCGGCCCTTTTGAATGACGCAGTTCTTACTCGGCAAAGAATGCTGCAGATTGCAGAACTTCTTCATGGGTTGCAAGAACAGGAAATGAAAAATGAACTGTTAAGAACGCGAGAAACATACAATTGGGCAGTTACCGTAATTTACATTTATCTTGGTATTAGTTTGAGCATAGGGATTGGATTCATTATATGGACCATTAGGCGTATGACAAAGAATCTAAATAATGTAACGTCTGTAATGAAAAGTGTTACCAATAGTGATTTCGATAGGTTGCCGCGGATTGAGATATTTTCTAAAGATGAAATAGGAGAAATCGCAGTCGCCTTTAACAAAATGGCAAAAGCTCTAGAGGAACACAGTAACCTAGAAAAGCAATTAAAAGAAGAGGCAGAAGAGCATAGCTGGCTTAAAACAAAAATTGCCGAAATAGCTACGATGTATCCTGTAGCTGAAAATGTGCAGATGCTAGCAGACTTGTTAATTACGAAGCTTGTACCTATGGTAGGAGCGAGTTTCGGAGTTTTATATATTAAGGAAGTTGAAGAAAGTCAGCTGTATCTAAAAAAAATGTCTGCTTATGCCTTTTCAGATGAAAATAAAGAATTTGAGCGTTTTCGTTTTGGAGAGGGACTAATTGGGCAATGTGCAGTTGAAAAGCGTTCAATCTTACTTAATCATATCCCTGATAATTATATAAAAATAGGCTCTGGTATGGGTGTCGGGTCACCGAAAAATATTATTATCTTACCTGTTCAATTCGAAGGTGATGTACTTGCTGTTATTGAAATTGCATCATTTGAATCATTTAGTCCTTCTCAAGTAAAGCTTCTTGAAGAAGTGAATAGCAATATTGGTATTACGATCAATAGTATTTCAAACCATATGAAGGCAGAAAGACTATTGCAAGAATCTCAGAGCTTAACAGAAGAACTCCAAGCCCAATCAGAAGAACTGCAGTTACAACAAGAGGAGTTAAGGACAACGAATGAAAAACTGGAGGAGCAGTATGGAACTTCTGAACAAAAGAAAAAAGAGGTAGAAAAAGTTAGGGAGGCGCTTGAAGAAAAGGCTCAACAACTAGAGCTTAGCTCTCAATATAAATCTGAATTTCTAGCTAATATGTCCCACGAGCTTAGAACGCCACTTAATAGTTTACTAATATTGGCGCAAATACTCTCTGAAAACGGGGATGGCAATCTTACTGCTAAACAAGAGGAGTATATTCGCACTATCTACTCCTCCGGTAATGATTTACTCCATCTAATAAACGATATTTTAGATTTAGCGAAAGTAGAGTCAGGTAAATTAGAAGTTATACCTAGAGAAGTAGAGCTTTATAATGTCCGGGATTTTATAACTAGTCAATTCTCCCCGATCGCACGTCAGAATGAGGTTCAGTTTACTGTTGAACTAGAGGAAGATTTGCCAGATAGTTTCTATACGGATGAACAACGTTTGCAGCAAGTTTTAAAAAATCTGCTATCAAATGCTTTTAAATTCACAGAAAGTGGTAGTGTATCCTTAGTTGTTAAGAAGGTAGTAAAAGAAGGTATCGGGAAGCAGATTCTTGAGCATGGGAAAGCTATGCTAGCCTTCTCTGTTATCGATACAGGAATTGGAATAGCTAGAGAAAAACAAGAAACGATATTTGATGCCTTTAAACAAGCAGATGGAACGACAAGTCGTCAATATGGTGGTACGGGACTAGGACTTTCGATTAGCAGAGAATATGCACATTTATTAGGTGGGTTTATTGAGGTAACGAGTGAGAAAGGAAAAGGAAGTATCTTTACCTTATATTTGCCACACTTTGAACCAACGGAAAAAATCGAGGAGAAACCTACTTTAGAGGAAGTAGCAGTGGGACTTGAGGTTGAGCATTATCAACTAAGCTTAAATGGCTTAGCGAATGAAGAAGGTAATATGAAACAACATGGAAAATCTTTGCTAAAAGAAAAGAAGATTCTAATTGTTGATGATGATATCCGCAATGTTTATGCACTAACAATAGCTCTTGAGAAGTATGAAATGGATATTATTATCGCAGAAAATGGTCGTGAAGGGATTGAAGTATTACAAGATAATCCAGATACAGACTTGATATTAATGGACATTATGATGCCTGAAATTGATGGGTTTGAGGCGATTCGTAGAATTCGTAAAAATCATGAGTTTACAACCATTCCTATCATTGCATTAACTGCAAAGGCGATGAAACATAGTCGAGAAGAGTGTTTAAATGCTGGAGCAACGGATTATATTAGTAAGCCGATTAACTTAGATCAGTTATACTCACTCATGCAAGTATGGTTGTATAGTAAGGAGGGCTAGCAGATTACAAACAAATTTACGGTAAAAGCAGATAATCAAATGCAGTTAGAAGAGATAGAAAAAATTGAAATAGATTTACTTCTTGAAGCGGTTTTCCGTTATTATGGATACGATTTTAGAAATTACGCCCTTCCTTTCATTCAAAGAAGAATTTGCCATCGTGTTAGTAAAGAGAATCTAACAAGTATCTCGGCTCTACAGGAAAAGGTACTGCGCGACCCTGTAGCCATGGGAGAATTGATTTCTGACTTTTCGATAAATGTTACAGAGATGTTTCGTGATCCCGAATTTTTTAAGTCTTTTCGCACAAACATTATACCGTTAGTAAAAGATTTTCCTGATATTCGAATTTGGCATGTAGGCTGCTCTTCTGGAGAAGAAGTTTATTCAATGGCTATTCTTTTGCATGAAGAAGGGATATACGAAAAAACTAGAATTTTTGCAACCGACATAAATGCAAGTATTTTAGAAAAGGCGAAGAAAGGTACCTTTCCATTAGATGGAATGCAGCGTTACACAAAGAATTATTTTGAAGCCGGTGGGAAAAGGGCCTTTTCAGAATATTATATGGCAGTTGATGATCAGGTTTTTTTTCATCCTTTTCTTCAAAAAAGGGTTGTGTTTGCACAGCATAATTTAGTAACAGATCATTCATTTAACGAATTTGATATTATTATTTGTCGAAATGTCCTAATCTATTTTAATAAGAGTCTTCAAAATGATGTGCATAAACTAATTTATGATAGCCTCAGCATGTCAGGTTTTCTTGGATTGGGTAAAAGAGAGGGGATTAAGTTTACAAGTTATGAAAACTGTTACGGAGAATTTGATGCATCGGAAAAACTCTATCGCAAATTTAAATAATACACCTACAAAAAAGGTTAATATTTTAATGGTGGATGATCATCCTGAAAATCTACTAGCATTGGAAGCTGTACTCATATCTCCAAACTATCACTTGGTTAGTGCAAACTCAGGAAAAGAAGCTCTGAAATGTATGCTTAAACAGGATTTTGCTGTCATTTTACTAGACGTACAAATGCCAGGGTTAAATGGCTTTGAAACAGCGAAGCTTATTAAGGCGAGAGAAAAAACAAGGCATATCCCGATTATATTTATAACGGCGATTAGTCAAGATATGGAACATGTTCATCAAGGTTATTCAGTTGGAGCTATTGATTATATTTTTAAACCCTTTCATCCTGCAACCTTAAAACAGAAAATAGAACAGTTTGTGAAAATTATCCAAAATCATGAAGCGACTATTATTCAGAGTGATAAGGAACGTAGTGTCGAACTTAATGATGTTAATGAAAGGTTGAATAGAGCAACTTTGAATTTACGCAGGACAGAGGCTTTAGCTAAAGTAATTGGTGAAACAATAATCGACACTATTGTAACCTTTGACGAGCAAGGTTTTATTTTATCGGTAAATCCAGCTGTAAAAAGTATGTTTGGATACAATGCTGAAGAAATGATCGGAAAACATATTGTTATGCTTTTTCTAAAAATGAATGGAGACAATGAAAAGCACTCTTCGTTTTCAATCTTTTTCTCCATTAAACAAGCTGTAGGAAAGGTGATCGAATCAGTTGCCTTGAGGAAAGATGAAAGTCACTTTCCTGCTGACATTCAAATTGGAGAGACGACAGTCGAAGAGCAACAGATTTTTGTTTGCACGATTCGTGATGTTACAGGAAGAAAGCAGATTGAGGAAGTTAAAAAGCAAAAACTTACCAATATGGAACATGTGGTAAAAGAGCGTACGTTAGAACTCCTACAGGCTAATGAAAAACTTCAAAAGGAAATTGAAGAGCGAAATAAGATAGCTGACCATCTATATGTTTCTCAAGAAAGGTTTCGGAAAATCTTTGAATCTAGCCCTAGCTTAATGGCGATTTTTTCAATAGAAGATGGAACAATTATTGATGTTAATACAAGTTGGGTTAACTTCACTGGTTACAGTTATGATGAGTTGGGTAACGAAAAAATAGATTTACAGTATTTTGTTGACGAATCAAATGGTAACCTCATTGATTTCCAAAAGATAATTCGAAACAAGAAAATTAGCTATAAGGCGAAGAACGGAGAAATTCGCGCTGGATTATTGTCTACTGAAATGATTGATATCCATCCTGAACCATGTACTCTTATAGTCTTAACAGATATTACGGAAAGGGTTCATTTGGAGAAGGAGATGTATCGATTAGATCGTTTGAATTTAATTGGTGAAATGGCTGCAGGAATTGCCCATGAAATTAGGAATCCAATGACAACGGTTCACGGATTTTTACAAGTAACGAGGAATGAACGTGATAACTTACCAATGGAGATCGTTGATTTGATGTTAGAAGAATTAAATAGAGCTAACTCGATCATTACCGAATTTCTTAATTTAGCTAAAAATAAAGTCAGTGTAAAGATGAAACAAAACCTAAATACGATTATTGAAGCAATATCTCCACTGATTCAAGCAGAAGCGTTACGGTCTAGTAAACATATAATCCTTGATTTAGGTAAATGCCCGGATATATTCATAGATCAAAAAGAAATTCGGCAGCTGATTTTAAATATTGCACTAAATGGGCTTGATGCAATGTCTACAGGTGGGAAGCTTACAATAAAAACGTATGTAGCAGAACAGTCAGTCATTTTGGAAATAAAAGATCAAGGAGTAGGCATTAGCCCTGACGTTTTAGAAAAAATAGGGACACCTTTTTTCACTACGAAGGATAGTGGAACAGGATTGGGTTTAGCTATTTGTTATAGTGTAGCTGAACGTCATCATGCTGATATTGATATAGCAACGGGGGATGAGGGGACGACATTTTCAATTCGTTTTAACTCAAACCATGCTGTTTGAGATTAATAGAAATATCCTTAATTCAAGAAGAAGTAAGGAGGATTAAATGTTTATAAAACGACGAAAACTATTTATTCTTATTCTAATTATTATTTTTGCCATCATTCTAGGATTTATATCAAAACCATTTGGAGTAGAAAAGCCTAAAGTAGTCATTATTTTAAAAGATGTAAATTCACAATATTGGGAAATTGTTAAAGCCGGAGCGGAAAAGGGATTCCGAGATTTTCGTTTAGATGGTAAGATTATTGCGCCCGTAGAAGGAACTGCAGAAGAACAGGCTAATATAATAAAGAATATTTATAAGGAAAATCCAGATGTGTTAATTGTAGCTCCAACTTCTTCACTTATTGTTATCCCTGCATTGGATGACTTTGTAAAGAAGTATAAGGATATTCCTGTATTGCTCTTAGATACAGATGATCCCTGGAAACATAAAACGTCTTATATCGGTACCGATAACTTAGATTTAGGGAAAAGAGCCGGGGCATTTTTAGCTTCGCAACTGCAGCCTGGGGATAAAGTCGCCCTTATTGGTGGAGATCCAGAAATTCCAGTTTCAGGTGAACGGATCCAAGGGGCTAAAATTACGTTAAAAGAAGCAGGTATCAACATAGCGACAGAAAAAGTAGGATTAAATAATGAAAATGACGAAAAAAAAGCAATGGAAACAATTTTGAGGGATCATCGTGATGTTAAAGGTATAATCGCTTCTAATGACGGAATGGCACTAAATGCGTTAAAAGTTATAGAGGAACATGGCCTTAAAATGCCAGTCACAGGAGCAGATGGAATTACCGAAATGCTTGAGTTAATAGAAGAAGGAACATTACCAGGTTCAGTAGCACAAAACCCTTATGATATGGGGTATTTAAGCGTAGAAACTGCATTGAAAGTTACAAAGGGAGAAAAAGTTGAAAAAAACGTTGATAGTGGTGTAGATATTATTATAAAAGATAATGCTGAGCAGAGACTAAACTTCTTGACTAAATTGTTGAATTGAAGTAAAAGTAGGAACCATTTGGGTACTAGATACAATGCTTAACCCCTAGAATAAATATAAATAAAAATTCCTTGCTCATGGGCAGGGATTTTTGCTTTATAGTATTTTTTGCTATACCAACCATTACATAGGAATATTTATAGCAGGTTCCTTCAACATATGGTAATGTATTATCATCTACATGAGAATGATATTCAATGAAAGTGAGGTGCTACATCCTATGATTAAACGTTTTTTCAGCTATTATCAGCCACACCGAAGGCTATTTTACATAGATTTTTCATGCGCGGTGCTAATTGGGTTATTGGAGCTTGGGTTCCCTCTTGCGGTTTCATATTTTATTGACGAGCTACTCCCAGAAGGTAATTGGGGTACGATCACCGCTGTAAGTGTTGGTCTTTTAGTACTTTATCTAATGAGCTCTGGGATGCAGTTTGTGGTGAACTATTGGGGCCATAAGCTGGGCATTAATATAGAAACGGACATGCGCCGTGAGCTGTTCAACCATGTCCAACGTCAATCATTCCGCTTCTTTGATAATACCAAAACCGGACATATAATGAGCCGGATCACAAATGACCTGATGGATATTGGAGAGTTGGCTCATCATGGACCTGAGGATCTCTTTATTGCGATTATGACTTTCATTGGTGCGTTTTGGATCATGCTTACGATCAATGTAAAACTAGCCCTTGTCGCCATCATCGTTGTTCCATTTCTTGTTTGGTTAATTTCGTACTCGAACATTAAAATGAATCAAGCATGGACTAAAATGTATGGAAATATCGCTGACGTGAATGCACGGGTAGAGGACAGTGTTTCCGGAGCTCGTGTTGTACAGTCTTTCACAAATGAGCAATATGAAATGGAACGATTTAACGAGAACAATCAGTTTTTCCGAAAGACAAAGTTAAAAGCGTATAAGGTTATGAGCTTGAATTTATCGGGAATTTATATTACAACACGTCTAATGACCCTGATTATTTTGGTTTTCGGAGCTTGGCTTAGCTTTACTGGAGACTTATCCTATGGAGAATTAGTAGCCTTTATTCTTTATGTAAATGTTTTGTTTAAACCTATTGATAAAATCAGTGCATTACTGGAACTCTATCCAAAGGGCATGGCGGGCTTTAAGCGTTTCACTGAACTGATGGACGAAGAACCAGATATTAAAAATGATCCTAATGCTATTGAAGTGGCATCCTTAAAAGGAAATATTAATTTTCACAACGTTAGTTTCAGGTATGAAGGCAATCGTACCATCTTAAATGATATTTCTTTTACAATTGAGGCGGGAAAAACAGTCGCCTTTGTAGGTCCATCTGGTGCAGGAAAAACAACAATCTGCTCATTAATTCCTCGTTTCTACGATGTTACAACAGGAACGATTACCATTGATGGAATTGATATCCGAGAAATGACAAAAGAATCATTACGTTCGCATATTGGAATTGTTCAACAGGATGTCTTTTTATTTACAGGAACACTTAGAGAGAACATTGCCTACGGTAGGTTAAATGCTACACAAGAAGAAATTGAAGAAGCAGCTAGAAAAGCTCATCTAACCGACCTCATCGCTTCCCTTCAAGACGGCTTCGACACACAAATCGGGGAAAGAGGTTTAAAGCTTTCAGGAGGACAAAAGCAACGGTTGGCGATTGCCCGAATGTTTTTGAAAAATCCACCTATTTTGATCTTGGATGAGGCCACTTCAGCACTAGATACTGAAACGGAATCAATTATTCAAGAAGCACTGAATGATCTAGCAAAAGACCGAACGACTCTCGTAATTGCTCACCGTTTAGGAACGATTAGAAATGCTGATCGTATTCTTGTTATTACCGAAAACGGTATTGCCGAAGATGGAACCCAAGCGGAGCTTCTTTCACAAGAAAATGGCATTTTTGCTAAGCTTCATGCACATCAACATTAATGTATTGGGGGATGTACATCTTAAAAGGTCCAAGTGGAACGGTTCAGCGTATCTATGTTGCGTTGAAGCACTTCCACTCGGATTCTATTATTTAAAAGGTACGTTAAAATACCAAAATCCTGTTGCTATTTAGGCATCGCACCCGAGACTTTTACTTAATATTTCCATTCGCCCCAGTATATATTGACATACTCTGGTTAACTTGACTCATGTTCTATTTCAGCTTCATCCTTTTTTCCTTCTAACGTATTTGAGATAAATGAACAGGCACGATTTTCGTCTGTTAAAGTCTTTTCGTAAAATTCAGTAAGTGTATCTGGATCAAAAACCACAGCTCTATATGTGTTTTCCTCATTGTTTAAAAAAGTTTCACGGCATCACCAAATTCCTTAGGTGGTCTTACTTTTTAAAAGATTTCATGATCAGATTCTTTTTTTTAACATTATTTATTTTCTCCATGATTTCAGCTTTCTCCATTGTAAACCTCCTTATCTTCTATATCCTATAATTTTTATTTTGTTACTTTCCATTCATTTTAAACATAAAAGCGAAAGTTTAATTTTCATTTGTTTGTTGATGCGATCTACCTACTGCCAATTTCGAGGCGTTATATAATAAGTTGTATAGTAAATTACAAATGATTACATAAAATATCGTGTGAATATATTTTTTCCAGTCCCGCCAATTCCCTTTCCAAAAAGCAATTAAACAGAAATTAACCAAAAACATTTAACATCTCTTAAGGTCCTGGAGGAGTGAACAATGAAAGAAAGGTTTTATGATGAAATGATGAACATAAGAACAGAAGGGGATCAAGAGGGATTTAATAAGTCTTTTCATTATCATCGATATGAGCCGACGCCATATAGTGCACTAGAGGATCTATTTAATCAATATGAATTGAAAAGCAGTGATCGTATTGTTGACTTCGGGTGTGGAAAAGGTCGGTTAAACTTTTATATCAATTACTTATTTGATGCATCTGTTGTAGGGGTAGAAATGAATGAGGCTTTTTACCAAGAAGCAGTTAAAAATCGAGATTGTTATTTGGAGAAAATCAAAGAAAGCACAGATAAAGTTCATTTCCATTGTTGCCTTGCTGAAGAGTATCTGATTGATCCATTAGATAACCGATTTTATTTTTTTAATCCGTTTTCAGTACAAATATTTATGAAAATCATTAACAATATATTGCTTTCAATAGAAATTTTAAATCGGGAAATAGAACTAATTTTATACTATAGTTCAGAAGATTATATCTATTATTTAGAGAATCAAACCAGTTTTGAGTTAAAAAAGGAATTCAGAGTGGAAGGATTATACGAAGGAAACTCCAATGAGAGATTTTTAATCTATAGATTAGCATAAGAAGCAAATCAGGACCTAAACAAACGTTTATTTAAATAAAAATAGCGATACTGTCCGAATGAGTCAAAATCCTCGTAACTACTCTCCTCAGAGAATTGAGATAAAATCCATATTTTCTATAAACAATTCAATCTTGATGTTCATCTGTTACAATTTACTTAACAACTATTAAGATTGATAGTATCTAGTCATTTAGTGGAGAAGGTATACAACATGAGAATTAACAAATACATAAGCGAAACGGGCTACTGTTCAAGACGAGAAACAGTTCGCTTAATTCAAGCAGGAAGAATAATAGTAAATGGCGAGTTATGTAAACCGAATCATGATGTCGAACCTGGAGATATTGTTCTTATAGATGGAAAGTCGATACCATTAAAAGAGGAGCCAATATACATTGCGTTAAACAAGCCAAGAGGAATTACTAGTACGGCTGCTAAGCATATTGAAGGAAATATTATTGACTTTGTTAATCATCCAAAGCGAATTTTCCCGGTTGGAAGACTTGATAAGGATTCCGAGGGGTTAATTCTTCTTACCAATGATGGGGAAATCGTGAATAAAATTTTACGGTCTGAACATGATCATGAAAAGGAATACCTCGTTAAAGTTGATAAGCCGTTTAGTGACACTTTTTTAAAAGGGATTTCAGGAGGAGTGGACATTCTAGTTGGAAAAACAGAACCTTGTCGTGTTGCGCGGATTAGTGATGACGAGTTTCAAATTATTCTTACTCAAGGACTTAACCGCCAAATTCGCCGGATGTGTCGTGTATTTGGGTATACTGTGATTCGGCTTGAACGAGTGCGTATTATGAATGTTAAGTTAGACGGTCTAGATGTGGGGCAGTGGCGGGATCTTGCCAAGGAAGAACTAAATGAATTAAAAAATCTTCTCTTAATTTAATAACTCATTTTAAAGAAATTTTTTATCAGATGTGAAAACAGTTTTCTAAAACAGTGAAAAGGGAAGTATAGTGTGAGTAGAGTATAAATTACTTAGAAATAAAAGCCATGGAGGCGGTAGATTTGAATTTAAGGAAAGAGATGTTAATAGCGCAGATTTCCTCTTGTTCAACCGAACAAACTTGGTTTGCATCTTTAGATGTTGCTTTAAAAGGTGTTACCGCAGAACAAGCCGTTTGGCATGATGGATCTTTTGAAAACTCAATAGTGGAGATAGTTAAACACTTGATTTTTTGGAATGAAAGATGCTTACAAGAATTTAGTGGCCAATCAGTGTCTGATGAAGAATTTACAAATCAATCTACATTTTTTAAGGAACATTCAAAGGAACTAACTGATGCTGAATGGAATGAAACGATAATTCGTTTACAAAATGTTTTTGCAAGGTGGGAAACTGCGATTAAAGAGTGCGATGAGGAGATGTTAGATTCTTTTGCACATCCAGATCGTCCATGGTGGAGACAAATTTCTAATATGCTTCTTCATACTGCGCATCATAGCGGACAAATCATTTATCTTCGCAAAAGAAATGGATCATGGAATCCTGTAAAGTGGGATTAAAAAAAACCTCCGAAATTGGAGGTCAAACATTATTCTATAAAAAAGGGGGATGTTCTTACTATTCCCACTCTACTCAAATCTAATACACGATTTACGAATTTTTTTAAAAAATTAATCGGAATTGTTTCTGAAATTTCTTATCCCTTTTAAAATAATCCATGTACTCACTACTTTAACCCTATAAAAAAACCTACTCTAAACGAACTATATAAATTAGTATGAAAGTTATCGATAATAAATGCTAGTCACATAATATACTAACTATATAGACAAATAAGCGGAGGTAAAAATGACACTTGAGAACGAACAATTGATTAATAAATCCTATTTCGAGACGTTTCTAAGCGAAACGGAAACAGCTCATCCAATTCGAGTGCTCGGTGAAGCCTACCTCGAAGAGCAGAAAAACGAAATGTATGATTTATCTTATATCCGATATGCACAAGGAGAAGTATACTTTCATAACAAAGATTATGAAGCGGCTATTTTTAAATGGGAAAACATTGCGAATGAATTAGAGCCGTGGGCCAAGAAAAATATCGCAGATTCCTATTTTGAACTAGGACTGCTTTCTGCAGCAGAAGATATATATACTAATATTCAAACGGATTCGAACACGCTCGCCGTAGAGGTATCTTTACAGTTATTTGCCCTCTATATTGAAAGAGAAAAGTTTGATCAAGCCTATAAAGTGATTAACAAGGCGATTTCGCTAAATCCTGACTATCCAAATGTAACGGCTCTTGCTCGATCTTTTTATGAAGAAAGACAAGATTGGAGCAGTGCAACTCTGCTGGCTGTAAACGAAATGACACGAACTGAATCAATAAATTGGTTTAATCACTTACATCGCTATGTCGAACAAGGTTACACAAAGTCATTCTCTCCTGATTATTTTTATTCAGCATTAACAACTGTGTATAAGGTAGATCAACAGCATTTTGAACAATTAACTAGTGCTCTTTGGCACAGCTATAGAAATCAAGATAACTATCTATTATGGGTTAAAACGATTAATGAACTTTTCTTAAATATTGATGTGAACACAAACGAATCATGGAAAGAAATTTCTGCACTATATCAAGAAACATACTTTGAATTAACAGATGGAAGGCATCTTATTAATGAGCTTCATGAAGTCCTTCCATTAGTGTTAGAAAATTGGTTAAAAGTCACAAATAAAGAGGACGCGTTATTTGCATCAGCGTCAGTTTTAGCCTGGAATGAACTATTCCCTTCTTCTGTTGAGGTAAATTCGGCTCGTAACGCTCAAAAAGTCATTTTGCAAGCAAAGCATGATCAGAATTCCTTGGAGCATAGTTTACAACTGTTTGATTCGATCACAAAATGGACAGAGAAAAACAAGCTAGAAATTGGATACAAAACAAACTGGTGGATGAATCAGTTGACGGAGTTTAGAATGAATTCCTATTTAATTACTGGCTTTGTTGGAAGTGAAAAGTCTGGATTTATTAATTCAGTGTTAGGTGAAAAACTAGTAGACGATTCTACTCTCGTCGTTCTTTCAGATGATGATACAGTTGAGATGAATGAAATTTCAACATTCGGCAGTAGACAAATATCGAATATCTCAGAATATCAAGAACAAGCTGCGCAAAATGGAACGACTGGGTTTCTAAATTTAAAACGACCTTGCATCTTTTTAAATGAAATTGAATCCACACTTATTAATACACCAGAGTTTACAGGAATGTCTAATGAGCAAAACGAAACGTATGAGTACTTGCCTTTAGCAGATGGAGTTCTCTTTGTTCTAGACGCAAACGATCCTTTTACAGATAAGGAACGACAAGTACTGTTAAAAATGAAAGAAAAGTCGCCAAACGTACCGATTCACTTTCTTCTGAATAAATTAGATAGCATCTATAACGAAGCTGATGCAATCAGAGTTGCCCAGGATACTCGAACTAGAATTCGGTCGTATTTTCCTGACGCTCAAGTTCTTCCATATTCTCTGTCACACCCAGTAAGTCAGCAGCTAAATAACCTGACAAACTTTTTCAAATCCAATTTCCAAGTTTTGAGCCATCAGGATAAAAACATCTCAAAAATCCTGTTTTTAATTCGGATAACACTAACAAATTTATTGAAAAAACGCGTTCAGATGGAATCAAGTTTAATTGATTCCATCAAATGGAACGAAGATATTCTAGTTAGACTTAATGGTTTTCATCATGGTCTCGGTGATTTAGAAAGTGATAAAATAAAAGTCGTGACGGATTCCTATCGTAGAATTAAAACCGAAATGAAAGATGATTTAACAAAAAGCATACCAAAAATGCTCAAAGATTGTTCAGAACTCATCAAGGAAGACAGTGATTTTACCCAACTTCATGTTGAATTGAATGAAAAAATGAATGATAAAGTTCAAAGATATGTCGGGCACGAACTGATCCCAGAGGCATATCGTGCTCTTTCAGCGTGGATTGAAATGTCTAATGAAGAGCTTGCTCATAGCCAGCATTATTTAGATGAAATGAGCGAAACCTTTAACGGGTTGTATCAACACGAAAAATTGAAATTAGTCTGCGATTTTAAGGTGCTAGATGATTGGCGCCGCGATATAAATCGAATGACAAGCAGGGTTCAAGTTGAAAAAGAAAATATTCTGTTACGCACCAATCCTGCTCAATTCCTTCTAAAAAGTGCTGGAAGACTATTTGGTTCTCTGTCGCAAAATAAATCGATGCTCTATAACCAATATAAAAAATATGTAGAACATGAAAACTATGAAGACGTGACTGAAGCAATCGTAAATAAGTTTTTCCTGCAATTCGATATGTTCGAAAAGGCATTGGAATCAGATATCACAATTTTCTTCAAGGAGCCTTTTCATCAATTAAATAAAATAATCACTGAAACACAAACAGAAATTGAAGAATCACAGCAATCATTGAAAAAAATGAAAACAAACCCTGAAGCTTACTACGATCCGATTAAGCTATTTGAATTAAAGCTACAGCAATATGAGTTTATGGTAAAAGCAAAAAAAGCCACAGTATATAGTGAGTCTAGGGTATAAGTGAGCTAAAAGAATAGAAAAATATCAGTTTAGATCTACCTCTTGAGGTAGGTCTTTTTTATTACACCAAAATTTATATAATTCTAGGATTCAGTTTGCGTTTCTGAATCCAGCTCCAGCGCCTAGCCCCTCGAGGTCATAAGTCAATTCTAAATTGAAGGCAAAGAGCGCCTTCTATTTAGAATCGTCTTATGCTTGTCGGGTCTGAACAAGGCGCTTGCGCTTTTTAAATTGTTCACTCGAATAAGTCTTAATCAAACGTTTGTTTAATAGTTGAAAAGCCGACTTAAATAAAAAAACGATTGAGATTATGACCTTTATAGTATCTAACGAAATTTCGTATTGGTATAATTTTATTAACTTTATTAATAATCCGAATTATTAAGAATCAATACATATTGCATATCCATACTGAACACTGGAGGACAGCTTATGGTCAAAGTACTTTCATTTCTTAAATCCTATCGAATCGCGGTTGTTGTTGCTCTATTTTTAATGCTTGTTGAGTTATTTGTAGAATTATTTCATCCCCTTTTAATTGCGAAAATCATAGATGATGGTATTTTGCAAAGAGATCTATCAGTCGTCATTCAGTGGGGGGCTGTCATGATTGTCATGTCTTTGGTGGCTTTTCTATCTGGTGTTATTAACTCATTTTTTGCTTCACATGTTAGTCAAAGCTTTGGTTATGACGTAAGAAAAAGTCTTTTTGAAAAAGTTCAGGCATTTTCGTTTACAAATTTAAGTCATTTTCCAACTTCCTCATTGATTACTCGAATGACAAATGATGTGACACAGCTTCAAAACACGGTGTTTATGAGCTTACGAATCATGCTTCGTGCTCCCTTGCTAATCCTTGGTGGAATGATAATGGCACTAGTAGTCAACGCCAAACTAGCTCTCTTTTTGATCATCACAATCCCACTCATGTTTGTGTTTTTAATTTGGATGATGAAAAAAGGTGCCACTTTATTCAAAAATGTTCAAGAGAAGCTAGACGGTGTAAACAGTGTGATGCGTGAAAACCTTGCGGGTATGAGACTAATTAAAGCTTTTTTACGAAGAAAGCATGAAGGAAAGCGCTTTAACAGATCGAACGAGGACCTAAAAGATGGGACGATCTATGCGTTACGTCTGATGGAAGTCACAATGCCAATCCTGCTTTTAGTGATGAATTGTAGTGTACTGTGTGTGCTTTGGTTTGGTAGTGTAGATGTGAATACGGGCGAAGCGCAGGTAGGCGAAGTTGTTGCTATTGTGAACTATGCAACTAGAATTACTTCTGCACTTTCAATCTTTTCATTTATTATTATGGCATTTTCACGTGCAAGGGCATCTGCGCACAGAATCTCAGATGTATTAGTGACTGAAATTGACTTAATAGATTCAAAAGAATTGGCTACTACTTCCCCTATTAAAGAGGGTGAAATAGAATTCAAGAATGTTTCCTTTTCCTACCCTAATACAAGTACTGAAGTGCTTGAAAACCTCTCATTTGTTGCCAGGTCTGGGGAAACGGTTGCAATTCTCGGGGCAACAGGATCTGGGAAAAGCTCTTTATTTCAACTAATCCCAAGGCTCTATGATGTAAAAGAGGGAGAGATTTTAATTGATGGGGTAAATCTGAGACAAACAAAGCTCAGCGCACTACGCAAACAAATCGGATATGTTCCACAAGAGGCATTGCTTTTCACTGGAACTGTTAAGGAAAATATCGGTTGGGGCAAAGAAGATGCTTCAATGGAGGATATTATGGAAGCGGCAAAAAATGCACAAATACATCACACGATTACACAGCTGAGCAAAGGGTATGATGCTGTATTAGGTCAAAAGGGAGTAAACCTTTCTGGTGGACAAAAGCAACGACTCTCAATTGCGAGAGCCTTAGTCCGTAAACCAAAGATTCTCTTACTTGACGATAGTACAAGTGCTTTAGATTTAAAAACAGAAGCCATGCTACTTCAGTCATTAAGGCACTATTCCTGTACGACCTTAATTATCACACAGAAGGTCAGCACTGCAATGGAAGCAGACTCTATTCTTCTTTTAGAAGAAGGTAGAATCCTAGCAGAAGGTAATCATGAAGAACTGTTAAAGCAGTCTGAACTTTATCAGCAAATCTTTCGTTCGCAATTTGGAGAGGAGGAGTTGCGCCATGCTCAAGCAGCTAACTAAGCCTTTTCAATATAAGCGAATTCCCTTAAGCGAGAATCTTGATGGAAAAACATCCACTTTGAAAAAAAATCAAAAGGTAAAAAACTCTTTTGGAACTGTTAAAAGGATTTGGTCCTATCTTGCGGAAAGTAAAGCACGTTTAACGTTGGTTCTAGTCATGGTAGTGCTAAGTTCTTTTTTAGGATTGTTAGGTCCCTTTTTAATCGGAATGGCGATTGATGATTACATTGTGACGCGAGACAATAGTGGGTTAAGCACACTATTGATCGGCCTTGTTGCCATTTATCTTGTGAATTCATGTGCTATTTGGTTTCAAAATTATTGGATGGTGGGAATCGCAGGAGAGACCGTCTATAAAATGAGAAATCAATTGTTTCGTCAGCTACATAAGCTACCCATCTCGTTTTTTGACAAACGTCAGCATGGCGAACTTATGAGCAGAATTACAAATGACATTGAAAATATAAGTTCAACATTGAATAGCTCAGTTATACAGATTTTTTCTAGCATTTTGACACTAGTTGGAACAATCGCGGTCATGATTTGGCTTAGTCCCATTTTGACGGTTATTACGCTGTTGATTATTCCAATTATGTATTTTGGATTAAGATGGATTACGAAGCGTACAGGTCGACTATTTAAAGAACAACAGCGCCATTTGGGTGAATTGAATGGTTTTATAGAAGAAACAATTTCTGGTCAAAGAATTGTAAAAACTTTTTCGAAAGAAGACAAAGTGATTGAGGATTTTCTTGAAAAAAGTGAAAAATTAAAGGGAGCGGGCTTTTGGGCGCAGACCATTTCTGGCTTTATTCCAAAGTTGATGAATGTTTTGAACAACTTAAGCTTTGCGGTTATTGCATGTGTTGGAGGAATTCTTGCTTTAAATGGACTGATCTCTATTGGTGTTATTGTTATTTTTACTGAATACTCAAGACAATTTACACGTCCATTAAATGACTTGGCAAACCAATTTAATACGTTGCTTTCCGCGATTGCTGGTGCGGAGCGAGTATTTGAAATTCTTGATGAAGAAGAAGAGACAAAGGATAAGGAAAACTCAATTGAACTCGTAAAACCTAAGGGGGAAATTGAGTTTCAGCATGTTTCTTTTTCATATGAAGAGGAAAGCAAAACAGTTAGAGATATTAGTTTTTATGCAGCGCCTGGTGAGACAGTTGCATTTGTTGGACCAACAGGTGCAGGTAAAACCACAATTGTAAATTTGCTATCGCGGTTTTATGAAGTCGATGATGGGAAAATTCTCATTGATGGTTATGAGATGACGTCAATTAAAAGGGAGAGCCTGCGTCATAATATGGGATTTGTTTTACAAGATGTGTTTTTATTTGAGGGGACGATTCGAGAAAATATTCGCTATGGCAAGCTTCAAGCATTAGATCAGGAGGTGGAAACAGCGTCGAAGCTGGCAAATGCTCACTCCTTTATCGTGAAGCTGCCTAAACAATATGACACTGTCATAAAACAGGATAGCTCAGGAATTAGTCAAGGCCAGAAACAATTACTTTCGATTGCACGAGTCATTCTGGCAAATCCATCAATATTAATCTTAGATGAAGCAACGAGTAGTATTGATACAATTACAGAAATGAAAATTCAAGAAGCTTTGCAAAGATTAATGAAGGGGAGAACAAGCTTTGTGATTGCACACAGATTGAATACGATTCAGCAATCTGACCAGATCATTGTCTTAAGTGAAGGAGCTATTTTGGAACGAGGGTCCCATGAGTCGCTCTTAAACGACAAGGGCTTTTATTACAATTTATATCATAGTCAGTTGAAGAAAGAGACTGGTTCATGACTTAATTTCCGGAACAAAAAAACGCTTGGCTAAATGATGTAAGCCGTTCTCTCTTTTGGAGTACCCGCATATGAAAAAACAAATATAAAAACATGTATAAAATAAGTGGATTTCACAAGTGAAATCCCAACGCTTTTGGCAGTAAAATTACAATTTATCAAACAGTTACAGATAATGAAAAAGCCAATCTTCCTGCTTTAGGAAAATTGGCTTTTCTTTAATTTCATATTGAATTTTCTTCGCACTACAATTACTTCAATCCGAAACCACTTATTGCATGTGGAACATACGGTTCCTCTAGAAAAGCTATTTCTTCTGGTGTTAATTTTATAGATAGAGCAGCTACCGCATTTTCAAGGTGAGAAGTTTTTGTAGCACCAATAATAGGAGCCGTTACCGGTTCTTTCTGCAATAACCAGGCAAGTGCAACGTGAGCACGAGCAACTCCACGTTTGTCAGCGATTTCTGCGACACGTTCTACCACCGAACGGTCTGCGTCGGCAGTCGCATCATATTTAGCTTTCTGAACTTGGTCAGTTTCAGAACGGAAGGTAGTTTCTGACCAATCGCGTGTTAGCCTACCGGATGCGAGTGGGCTGTAAGGAATCACGCCGATTTTTTCCTCTTTACAAAGAGGCATCATTTCTCTCTCTTCTTCTCGATATAAGAGATTATAATGATTCTGCATAGCAACAAACTTAGTCCATCCATTTTTCTCCGCTACATTATTTGCTTTTAGGAATTGCCATGCCATCATGGAGGAAGCTCCGATGTATCTAGCTTTACCAGACTTTACAACTTCGTGCAGAGCTTCCATTGTTTCTTCAATTGGAGTATTGTAGTCCCAACGATGGATTAGGTAAAGGTCAATATAATCAGTTCCTAATCTTTTAAGACTTTTATCAATTTCACTCATAATTGCTTTTCGTGATAGTCCACCGATGTTGGGAGCTTCATGGGTTGGGAAAAATACCTTCGTAGCGATGACGACTTCATCTCGGTTTGCATAATCCTTTAAAGCTCGTCCAAGGATTTCCTCGGCTGTTCCACCTGAGTATGAATTTGCTGTATCAAAAAAGTTGATGCCCAATTCAAGAGCTTTTTTAATAATAGGACGACTTTGCTCTTCGTCAAGTACCCATTGATGAATCCATTTCTTTGCGTCACCAAAACTCATTCCACCAAGACAAAGCCTTGATACATCTAAACCTGTATTACCAAGTTTAACGTATTCCATTTGATTCTTCCTCTCTAATATTAACATTTAATAGCCACTTCAATTTGTTGTTATTTATTGTGAGCTATTTATAATATTACAACAAAAAATAAATGAACCTTTACCCTAATTGTATCAAGTTTTTGCCTAATCCTATCAAAACGCTTTGCGAAATCGTCAAGTGTGCGATAAAATAAAACTATCAAAAATGAAGGAGTAAGGAGAAATAGATATGTCCGAAAGATTCTTCCAGCAGCAACATGAACTCGCTAAACTTATTGAGCGTTATTCTGAAAAGGACGGTGTTCACACTACACTTATTCCGTCTTTATACCTCATCCGTGAATCTATTATTACAGAACCGATTTCTAGAGTAAATGAGCCATCCTTTTGCATAATCGTACAAGGGGAGAAGGACGTATTATTAGGGCAGAATCACTTTCGGTACGGTCCTGGCAATTATATTGTAGCATCCATTGACTTACCGGTTACTGGACAAGTTATGAAAGCCTCTGCGGACGCTCCGTATTTGGCTCTCAAAATTGAATTTACACCGAGTCAAATCTTAGATGTTTTAAGAGAAACCGAAACTCGAAATGAATTGAAAAAAAATACAAAACGAGCTATGTTCGTCTCTAAAGTAGAACCATCTCTTTTGGATGCTGTAGTCAGGTTAGCTTGTTTGCTAGACAATCCAAAACATATCCCGGTACTTGCACCGCTATTTACGAAAGAAATTCTCTATTGGATTCTTCAAGGTCCGAACGGGGAAGCCCTGGAACAAATTGCATTAGAAGGTAGCAATGCAGCTCGAATTAGAAATGTTATTGAACATATTATGAATCATTATAATGAACCTTTTAAAATTGAAGAGCTTGCCGACATAGCTAATATGAGTGTTGCTTCGTTTCATCGACATTTTAAAGAAGTAACAACTATGAGCCCGGTTCAATTTCAAAAACAACTGAGATTACAGGAAGCTAGACGGTTGTTATTAGCCGAGTCAACCGATATTGCTAATATCGCATTTAGTGTAGGTTATGAAAGCCAATCTCAATTCAGTCGTGAATATTCCCGTATGTTTGGCTTTCCACCTAGAGAAGAAATAAAGCGTTTGAGGGCATAACATGACCGAAGAGTAAGGCATTAATCCACTGTAATTAGAAGAGCTGAAACTTATATATTGTTTGCAAAGAAAGTTCAAAAAACAGCGGGCAAATACACGATTTGCTCGCTGTTTTTATTGCATGTGTATGATATCTTTCAATTCAAACACCTTATTTGTTAATCCTAATCTTTGTGAAGGGGTTAATTTTTCGCCATCTCTACTTGTATAAGGCATACAAAAATTGAAATACACTCTTAGAATCGTTAGTGCGTACTGAGCATACTCAGGATTAAAGTTTGAATAGATATAACTCTTTCCGTCACCTCTTGCAGTTACCAAAGGTCTTTCAAGGGTGGAAATCCTTCGTCGAATTAATTGGATTCACAACTCCTTTACGAAAACTACATTAGCATACAAAAACGCATATCATTTAGCAAGTACCATAATTTGAATTATGATTAGTGTTAACATTATGGTTATTATGCCTGCTATTTACCCAAAAGAGTGAAGGAAGCTTGGTATATCAATAAAAAAAGCAATGCAATTTCGTATGTGAAATGCACTGCTTTTATACATGTTTTTATAGTTGCGGGTACTCCAAAAGAGAACGGCTTACTAAATGATGCCGAGCGTTTTTACATTGTTACTATCTAACCAGTTGCAGTGAAAATCCTTCTTCCATTAAATAACTTCTAGCTTCACTATAAGTTGTGAAGGTTCCGTCTGAATTTAAGCCTGCGTATACATTCCACATTTCGTCTTCAAATATAAGAAGCAATGTGTGATTGCTTTCGTTTACCCAACGCTCTTCTTCTTCTGCATCCTCGCTAACAGCTGCTTCAATCGTTGTTTTAGGTGAAAGAGATTTAATCGATTGTTCAATGATCTCTTTTAATTCCCCTGCAGAAAAGTCACGGATATTTACCAAGCCCTTGTTGTCTGGGTGATAGCCATTTATATATTCAGCATACACAAAACCGTTGCCATTTGGGTGCAGATGATAGACGACATTTTTTTTATCTGTCGCACTTTCTTCATAATGGAAGTTGATTCGACCAAGTGAGACGTCTTTTCTCTCTAATTCAGGGAATGATTGTATAATAGTCAGTTTTTCTTCAAATGTAAGCATGAAGCCTCCGTAGTTTTGTGAATTTTTTTTCAATATTTTATTATACCATATTCGGCACTATATTAATAAAAAGGTATAATGAAGGTTTAAGACGGGTAATAAAATGAGTCTTTAAAACATGATATACTTAGGAAAGCTAGAACATAATGAGTAGGAGTCGTATAATTTATGATAAAAAATGGACAAAATCGCAATGATATTACTAGTGGCATACAAGTTGAAATCGTTTTGAAACAAGATCAGAGAACGGGTAAACTAACGAGCGGGACCGTTAAAGATATATTAACAAAATCAGCTTTTCACCCACATGGAATAAAAGTTCGTCTACAAGATAATCAAGTGGGTAGAGTGAAGAATATTCTTTCTTAATTTAGTATTTCAAGCTTCATTTAATATTAATCCTTTATTTTAGGATTTCATAAAATACTTTTAATAAAGCTCTTGATAAAAAAAGCGTAAGCGCCTTGTTCAGAGGAAGAAAGGCTAAATTCGCAACGTCCTTTTGCAACGCCTTTCTCACCTTCATCCTGAAGGCGTCCGACAAGCATAAGTCGATTCTAAATAGAAGGCGTTCTTTGCCTTCAATTTAGAATTGACTTATGACCTCGAGGCAGTTACAACCGCGACGTCCTGTCGCTGTAACTGCACTAGCACGTCCTGTGCGTCGGGGCTAGGCGCTGGAGCTGGACTTGCGAAACGGAGACTTAATATCAAATTTTATACTTTCTTATATGTTAAAAAAAGGAGAACACAATGACAGAAAAACAATCATACATTACCGCATTTAATGAGTCACTTCAGGCAATCTGGGAAAAATCTGAGTTTAAAGAAGCAACAGTCATTCAAGAAAAAACAGCTTCGCTTCTTTTAGAAGGTAAAGACGTAATAGCAGAATCACCAACAGGTACAGGCAAAACGATTGCCTATCTTTTGCCATTACTTCATAAACTAAATTCTGAAAAAAAGTCAGCTCAAATTGTAATTTTAGCTCCGTCGAGAGAATTAGTAATGCAAATTCATCAAGAGGTTCAAAAGTGGTCTGAAGGTAGCGGCGTATCTAGTGCATCTTTTATCGGGGGAGCAAATGTAAAAAGACAGGTTGAAAAATTAAAGAAGAGCCCTCAAGTTATTGTTGGGACACCGGGTCGAATTTACGAGTTAATCAAAATTAAGAAGCTAAAAATGCATGAAGTAAAAACAATCGTACTAGATGAAGGCGATCAATTACTTGTCCCAGAACATACAAAAACGATTCAAGATATTATTAAAACAACGCTTAATGAGCGCCAAGTGGTCTTATTTTCAGCAACTACAAATGACAGTACTGAATCAAAAGCAAGGGATTTAATGAAAAATCCAGCCTTTATTACCGTAAAACGTGACGAAATTCAATCTGGTATTGTCGAGCATATGTATTTAGTTTGTGAGCAACGCGACAAATTAGAAACATTGGAGCGGATTGCTAAAACGATTCCAATGAAGGCTCTAGCATTTGTAAAAGACATTGGCCTGTTAAATGTGGTGGCTGAAAAGCTAGAATTTAAAGGCTTAGAGTTCGGACTTTTGCATGGTGAATCAACGAAAGCTGAAAGAGAAGCTTCAATTCGCGATTTCCGCTCAGGAAAAATAACGCTACTTCTAGCAACAGACTTAGCAGCGAGAGGACTTGACATTGAAGGGCTAGAATTGGTTATTCATTATGATCTAGCTCTAAACGAGTCTCAGTATATACATCGATCTGGGAGAACTGGACGCTTAGGTGCATCTGGGACGATTCTTTCGATCGTAACTGATAGAGAAGCAAGAGAGTTAAAAAAGATTGCTAAAGAGCTCGAAATTGAATTGAAAAAGAAAGTGTTGTACAAAGCACAATTAATGGATGAGAGAAAATAATGGAATTCCTACTTCTGCGAGGAGGTGAGGACAGTTTTATATATAGTTCGTCACGGTGAAACGGATTGGAATCAACAAGGGAAAATTCAAGGTCACTTAGATATTCCTCTAAATGCAAACGGAAAACATCAAGCTGGATTGGTAGCAGAACGACTAAGGGGAATAGAAATTGATTCAATCTATTCAAGTGATTTAAGCAGAGCAAAAGAAACGGCTCTCATTATCGCAGGAGTTCTAAACATATCGAATCTAGAGAGTTGTCGTCATTTAAGAGAAAGAAGCTTTGGCGCATTTGAAGGTTCAGATATTACTTCATTGCTAAAGACTAACCCAAATTATGAAAGCAACTGGCATGATGAAGGTGAAATAGAAAGCCTACATTCCGTACAAAAAAGGGCAATTTCGAGAGTAACAGAGCTGATGATTGAAGCGAGAGGAAAAAATATACTTGTTGTAAGCCACGGTGTCTTAATTGGAACTTTTCTTCATTATTTAGCAAATGAAGAAGAGGGCACTAATCTGACAATTGTAAACAATACGTCAATCTCTTCTTTTGAATACGATCATCCTAGCTGGAAGGTTAATGCTCTCAATGATGACAAGCATCTATATTGATTAAAGTAAAAACGCTGCTCCAAATTGGACAGCGTTTTTTTGTCATGTTGCTTTTGTCTAAGATGTAATCTTACAATATGTTATTTCGGTTTATGTTATACATTTAATTAGGAGTTATATAAACTTAAACAATGCTCTTGATATAGTTTTGGTGTCTAGCTCCAAGCGCCATCAGCTCGAGGTCATAAGCCGATAAACGGGCTCCTTGCGCTTTTCTACTAGTCATCTAATTCCATTCGAATATATTTACGTGTGTTTGGTCCATAAACACCATCGTCTTTCAGAGCAGCGAACATTGACTGAAATCTTCTTATGGCATCCTCAGTTCGTTGTCCATATATGCCATCAACTACTCCTGGGTCATAGCGTAGCTGTTTCAAAGCTCGTTGGATTTGTCGGACAGCTTCCCCTTCGCTTCCGCGTCTGAAAACTCCTGTAGGCAGAGGGTAATCCGATCCGGAACGACGTTGTTGGTTCACTTCTTGTAATTTATTCAATGTTTGTGGACCAACTAATCCATCCACAAGTAGATTGTATCTTTTTTGAAAACGCATAACAGCATTTTCAGTTTCTTCTCCAAATTGACCATCCGCTCCAAAGCGAGGGAGTGAAAAACCGGCAGAAATAAGCTCTCTCTGAGTATCCCTAACGAAAGCTCCCGTATCTCCTTCCCTGATTGGAAGTTTTACGGTTGTACTTTTAACTTCAGATGGCCTTGTGACTGTTTGTGTGCCACCAGTTGATGGTGGAGAAGATTCTCCAAAGTGATCTCTAAGAGCTTCCCTTACATCGTCAATAAACATTGAAAAGGATATCCCATTTGGTCGTAATGCATTAATTGGATCTGTTCTGCGCATTGGATCTAATGTTGCATGTGCCACGATATCTTCACTGGGATTTAAATTAAAACGATCACATAAATAAGCATGATACCAAACATAGCGTCGATATGCTTCAGTAAAATTGATCCTACCCCCATGACAAAGCTCAACTCCGATTGCTGCATCATTTGAATTTGCTCCATAGAGTCGGTTGTCCTCAGGTACATTTGATCTTACATGAAATGCTTTTTCACTCAACGGAATTATTTCTAAAATATATTGATCATCAATAAAGGTATGGGCAGAGGCTGATGGTTGTTCTCTATCAAAGTAATTTCGGTTTCCATAAGCAGTAGAGCCAGGATTTCCAGTATCATGACTAACGATGAATTTAATCGTTTGAATTGCTTGACCAGACCTTGAATTACCTCGTCGGATGTAGTCTTGAGTGATTTGGTATCTCACAGGCGTCACCCCTTGTCTAATTAGAAAACACTCAATCGCTATTATCTTATGTAGCAGTAGTGTTGAACGTGCTTGGCAGAAAAAATAATAAGGAGCAGAGGTTTCTTCTTAGTTGTTTGATAATTAGATTAAGAATTATTCACAATATCCACAGACTAATGTAAATAAGTATAGATTATTACTTTGAATAAACTGTGGATAACTAATACTTATAATAAAAGATACTAACAGTCTTATCCACACTATCCACAGTTATAAAAGTCAAATTACTCACAATTAAAGATTTTTGTTGTGGATAACATATTATTACCCACAAAAAAATAGGAGTAGACGTCTACTCCTATTTTTATGATACAAACATATTAATTTTGACGTTGGTTTGCGGCATTTGCTCTTGCTTGAGCTTCCATATCTGCTTGGTCCGCAATTTCACGGGAGAATTCCTCGTCAACACCATCTGATTTTTTTAAGTTCTTTGGTACTTGTGGTAATGAATTTTTGTTTCGATCGCGTGTTTTGTGACCATGACTTCTTCCCATTGTAATGCCCCCCTAATGAAAATAACGTTCTTCTATAGAATGGCTTTTTAGGGTGAATTTCATGTATGGAAGTTAGTGTCTAGACTTGTTACTTATGTATCCACCAGCACGATCTGCCATTTTAAACTCTCTTGAATAAGTGACTTCTTGAGAACTTGAAAGTGTGCTTTTTGTTTTTTCATTTTTTCTTTTATCTGCCATGATATTCACCCTTTTCAAAAAATTTTTAGACATAGTTAGTCTCGACAAAAAGTGGTTAATTCATACAGTATAAATGGGTGAGTTATTTAGGATTATTGCCTTGGAAAAACACAAATTCCATATAAAAAAGAGCCTGCTCATAAGAACAGGCTAAAAATTTAAGCTTCTTTTAAATGATGATCTTCGACTTCTGAAGTAGTACGCAGTGTGTGAAGCGTATAGAGGTCTTTTGAGATTTCATATAAATTAAAGGTGTCTTCACCATTGTTTATTTGTGATAGTAGGTTTTGTCGTGGTTCGTTGGCGTTTATGACATATGGTATTTTTTCTGCGGCTTTTGTTGAACAGACATTTTGTTTGCGAATTCTTAAGAAGATTGTTTCGATACCTAGCTCAAAGAATAATTCATTGAAGAATGCATCTTTTGCTTGCTGGTTATAGCCTTTTCCATGATATGGTTTACCTAACCAGGTGCCAAGGAATCCAGCATTTTCTTGAATGTCAAACAAGCTGATCGTTCCAATTGGAGAGCCCCATTCATCCTGAATCGTACGTGAGATTAACTCACCACGCTCTTCCGCTTCAATTGTTTGTTTTGTTAAGAATAAATACTCTTCGTACGAGCTTGCCTTTTGCCGGACAAAAGGGAAGACTTCAGGGTGTATCATCAAGTCGTACAGTGCGTGGCTGTCATGAACATCACGTTTTTTCAACATTAGGATCCCTCCATTGAGGGCAGACTACTGTGAAATGGTCCACACCCTCGAAATTTTTTAATATGAAAGATAATATGAAAAAATTCCGGGGTGGGAATCGAACCCACTAGGACCATGAAGGTGGCGCACCATTTGCCTTCCCATTCTTACATTCAATTGTCAAAATGACTTTCTATCCAAAAGTATAATACTCGAATTTATTTAAAAAAGATACAGTTTTTTTGTTAATTTTTTTAAAATAATTCATTTGACTTAGATGAGTCTTGGAATAGAAGAATTAAGCTAGCTTTGGTAAATAATAGTACCATCAATCATCGTCAGTTTCGGCTTTGCTAGGTAGTGAAAAGGATGGTGATTCCATAACACGATGTCAGCATCCTTCCCAATTTCTAAGCTTCCGACTCGATCTTCAATGCGCAAGTTTCTAGCTGCAGTAATAGTGATTCCTTCGAGGGCTTTTTGCTCGTCAAATCCTTCACGAACAGCAAGGGAAGCAGCGATATTTAAGTACTGAATGGGTGTATAGGGGTGATCAGTTGTAATCGACACTTCGACACCTTGTTCAGATAATGCTCGGTAGGTAGCCCAACTTTTATTTTTCAGTTCGATTTTTGATCTTCTCGTAAGGGTTGGACCAACACAAACCTTTGCATTTTTACCGGCAAGTTCTTCAGCAATTAAGTGTCCTTCTGTACAATGTTCAATTCGGTAATCAAGCTGAAATTCCTCTGCGAAACGAATCGCCGAAAGTATGTCATCAGCACGATGAGCATGTATACGAACTGGAATTTCTCTTCTTAATGCTTTGCGAATTGGAAGCGACCTAAAGTCATCTGGTTCATTGTAGTACTTGGCTTTGAAAAATGCTTCGCGAAGCATTCCCATAATGCCCATTCGAGTGATCGAATCTTTATTGCCATGACTGTGAATGCGCTTAGGATTTTCACCCAAGGCAATTTTTAATCCTGCTGTTTCTTGAATAATCATTTTTGAAATGTTTGTGCCAAATGTTTTGATAACAGAAGTAGTTCCACCAATAACATTGGCACTACCAGGCATTATATGTGCAGTAGTAATTCCATAGGCGACGGCGTCTTTAAAGGCAGGGTCAAGTGGGTGAACACTATCTAATGCACGAATATGTGGTGAAAGAGGCTCAATGGTTTCGTTGGCATCATTTCCTGCCCAACCAGTTCCTTCGTCATATAAACCAAGATGTGTATGAACGTCAATAAAGCCTGGGAAAATATACTGTTCCTCACAATCAATGATATGTGTGCCTTCAGGGTAGGAGAGATTTTTACCAATTGAGTGAATTTTTCCATTTGCTACAAGTAGATCTGATTCATACATAACATGTGAGGTAATCGGGAAAATCGTTGCTCTTTTGAACAAAGTGTACTTCATTAGTAACTCCAATCTAATACTGTTTTACAGGTAGTTCAGTATTTAAGTCTTATAAGGATAATACAGTAGCCAAACAAAATACAGGCACATTTTAATGTACGCTTTAATTCATTTTAATATGTTGGACAATGCTTCATCAAGGTGCGAATAAGAAAAATTAAAATCATTTTCTAATGCTTTTGCAGGTATGACTTTTTGACCTTCTAACACTAGAATACTCATTTCCCCTAGCATGGCTTTCAGTGCAAAAGCAGGCGCTGGAATCCAATGTGGTCTCCCTAGAAATTGACCAATTGTTTGTCCAAATTCCTTCATGCTAACAGGATATGGCGTGGTTGCATTGATTGGACCTGAAATTGTCTCCGTTTTAATAATAAATTCAATTAATCGTACTAGATCTTTAACATGTATCCAAGAAATCCATTGGTTCCCAGAACCAACAGTTCCCCCTGCATATAATTTATATGGTTGAACCATTTTAGGTAATGCTCCACCTTCACCTAATACGATTCCAAAGCGTGTATAAACGGTACGAACGCCTAGTGTTTGAATTTTCTCAGCTTCTGCTTCCCATTTCTTCACAGTTTCAGCTAGAAAATCGGTTCCAGTTTTTGTCGATTGTTCCGTAAAAGTATCATTTAAAGATGTTCCATAAATTCCGACAGCACTCGCGTTTATATAAACAGATGGTTTACTTTCTAGTTTTTCAACAATTTCATACATTGCTTTAGTCGTTGAAATTCGACTTTCAAGAATTTGCTTTTTAGTTTCAGATGTCCAGCGATCGTTAATTGATTTGCCGGCAAGATTTATGAAGGTGTCCGCACCTTCTAATGCCTTTGTTGGATCAGCATCATCTGTAAGCCATTGAACAAAATGAAGCTGTTTTTGTGATGATTGTTTTTTACTTCGTGTTAAAATAAAAACATCATGTCCATTTTGAATAAAAAAGTCAGTGATATGCTTTCCTACAAACCCTGTGCCACCAGCAATTACGATTTTCATTAGTTATACACTCCCGTCTTAGTTTCTTCTATATCTTTTTATACCCTTAGTTAATAAATATCCTCGTTCTAATGTGTTACTAAATATAAAAGAGGTGAAGAACGTGCCAATCATTACAAAAATTACTGCACAACAGCGCAATGATGACCGGTTTAATATTTTTTTAGATGACGGTAAGGGTGAAAGGTTTGCGTTTAGCGTTGATCAAGATGTCTTATTGAAATTTGGTTTGAAAAAAGGAAAAGAGCTAGATGATTTAGATCTAGTTGAAATAGAATATGGTGACGATAGTAAAAAGGCATTTAATAAAGCGATTGAATATTTAGGATATCGAATGCGCTCAATTAAGGAAATAAAAGATTACTTACGAAAAAAAGAAGTCGATAGCGCGGTCATTGATGAAGTAATCCACAAGATGAAGGAATATCGTTATGTAGATGATCTTGATTTTGCACGTGCTTATGTAAAAACGCATTGGCAGACAAACGGAAAAGGACCTAACGTACTTACACAAGAGCTTTTCGGAAAGGGAATTGATCGCAACACAATTGAAGAAGCACTCGTTCAATACGATCAAGCCTCACAAATTGAGGAAGCCATTAAGCATGCTGTGAAAACCATCAAAAAAAATAAAATGGTCTCTTCCACACAATCAAAACAAAAAGTTGAACAAACCTTGTTGCGAAAAGGTTTCCCATTTTCAGTTATAAGTATAGCGCTTGAAGACCTTGAACTAAAAAAAGAAGAACCAGAAGAATGGGACGCATTAATTAAGCAAGCTGAAAAAGCAGCGAACCGCTACAAAAATGAAGCCCCCTATCAATTTAAGATGAAAATGAAGCAATACTTATACCGAAAAGGCTTCGCAATTGAACTAATTGATCGATATTTAGAAGAATAGACTTTTAGTGCCTCTCCACACCGCTATTCAAGCGTCGTGGGCAGGCGCTTTTTAGTCAATGTGAATTTCAGGTTGACCGTTGTCTTGTTGATAAATGGCTTTTGCGATTTGTTGAGGTGATTTTAGACGGCTTTTGTCTTTAATGTGGTCACTGTCATCCCAAAAGGGCGTGTCCATTCCCCCCATGTAAGCTGCAGTAACTACTATTTTGGTATCTTCTAATTCCTTAACCAGACTTTCTGTAAAACCACGAACAGCGAATTTTGAGGCCACATAGACACTTTCATTCACTTTGCCCCGTAAGCCAGCTGTGGATACAATGTTCAGGATCTTTCCTGCATTCTGCTTTTTATAATAGGGAAGAACTTCCTTGCACATAAAGATAGTTCCTTTAACATTTGTATCGATCATTTCGTGAACTTCTGCGGATGAAATGGATTCTAGGTTAGAAAAATGTCCAACACCGGCATTATTTATCAGTGCCGTGACATCATATCTATTGAAAATGTCATGAAAAAATGCGTTTATTTCGTTTTCCTCTCGAATATCAAGCTCATACGTAGAAGTTGAAATTTCAATTTCCTCTAAGCTTCTTTTAGCTTTTTTAAGGTTTTTTAAAGTTCTTCCAGTCAATATAACATGGTCATAGTTTTTTTCGTATTGTTTTGCTAGTTCTAGCCCTAGTCCAGTGCCTCCGCCAGTTATTACAAGTGCAGACATAATGTGTCACTCCTCTATTTATATTTTGCATTCACTCTAGGTTCTATTTTATACTTACAAACAGGAATACACGAATTGAGGGAGAAAATCCGTTGAATACAAAACGATATAGTGAATTATCAGAGTATGAACTGAAAAATGAAATTGCTTCATTAAAGGAAAAAGCAAGAAAAGCTGAACAATTGGGTATTGTGAATGAATTCGCTGTACTAGAAAGAAAAATATCAATGGCAAAAGCCTATCAACTAAATCCTGATGACTTTTTCCCAAATCATATTTACGATATTGAAGGGGCACCAGGAGAGCAATTTAAAGTGGTTTATCTAAACGGAATTTTTGCATGGGGACATCGAGTATCAACTCCCAATCATGAGGAAGCACTGCCAATTTCAATGTTAATAAAAACGGACCATACTGAGGTATAGCCTCAGCATAATCCGTTTGTTTAGATTTTTAAGAATCTGAGATTAAAGTGTTTCGCATGCCTAGTTCTTTCATAAGGAAAAGGTATAGCCTCATTGATAATAAGCGTTTTAAGAGTTCGGTTGCTGACGTTGTCCCGACGCTCTCATTCGTTCTTGTGGATGAGAGTTAATCGAGCCATCAGCCCGGGTTGATGCAAAATCATCCTTTGCTCTTGGTTCGCCTTCAAATTTGTTATTATTCATATTTGGAAAGCCTTTTGCCTTGTTACGCATCGCTAACAACCTCCTCAGATAAGATCATCATTGAAACAGCTTCTTAATTTGAGAAGCATAGTAATAGTATGAAGTTAATTTGTAAAACTATTACTAACGAATCCTTCCAGAAGGAGAATAAATATGGAAACTTATTTTGAACGATTAACAAATGAACTGCTTAAGAAAAATACAAATTTAAGCTATGCTCAAGCTAGAACTTGGATTGAATTGTTATGGGAAGAGTTTGAAACAACTCGTGCAAAAGCTGGAAGAAATTATCGTGGAAAAGAGCAAACTGAACAAATTGTCAGGAATATGATTGCGAATTACGGTGATAAGCTTCATGAATTTATCGCAACCAATCCGAAATACAAACATCTTTTAAACAATGATGACTACTTAAAACACTAAAAGCTGAAAAGGCATTCCTCTTCAGCTTTTTTGTATCACTCTGGTAGTAAGTGTAGTTTTTTTCGAAGCTTTTCTTCGCTGAAAATCCATCCTGTGTAGGAACTGACAATTTTAAGATCTTGATCGAGTTGAACGATCGCAACGAATGGATAATAGCCCTTACTACGATATCTGAGATCAATGAATTTCACTTCATAATGGTCTGTATATTCATCCACTTCCCATCTATAAACAGGTGAGAAAGATAAAAAGGCAGATATATTCTCATCTTCTTCTGCAGCTCGTATTATTTTTGTTTGAGGCACGGGAACTCTTTCAAATTGGTCTAATACAACGAGTTCACTATCCACAACCCTCGCAACAAAAAACTGATCTTTCGTCATAATAGCTAAGTGCCATTGGCGAAATCGAATGGTTGGCGAAATGATAATTCTTTCTACATCTTCAAATTTCTCACGTACGTCTTTAAAAATTCTTTGCTGCATTATAAAGCGAAGAATATAGTAGCCAATCAACACCACATATACACTAAAAAAGGTATAACCCTGGTGACCCCCGACTGCCCAAACCAATATTCCTAGGATATGAATGAAAAAAATAAACGGATCAAACGTATTAATGATACCTAAGGCAATCCACTTTTTTGTAAAAGGCCTCAAAGCTTGGGTACCATACGCATTAAAGATATCCACAAAAACATGTAATACAACCGCTAGAGTTGTCCATAGCGCAAGGTGAAGTAAACTACACTCTGGGAAAAAAACATAAATAACTCCAGTTATTAAAATTGACCATAAAATAACTGCTGGAATCGAGTGGGTAAGTCCACGATGATTACGAATGTATTTTGCATTGTTTCGAAGCTTTAAAATTGTATCAAGATCAGGTGCTTGTGAACCAACAATGGTTCCGATCATTACTGCTTGGGTGGTAGGACTGTTTATACCTATTGCAGGATCCAAGGTTGCCAAACCACCTAATGCAATCCCCATTACAATATGAGTTCCTGTATCCAACGAATAAAACCTCCCTAAAATGAGTCGAGAGTGCATGTGAAGAGCGTGAGGTAGCGTATTTCTATCCAAATAAAGGATGCACATAATTTCTTCCCCAAATGAACGATATAAGTTACCATTTACAATAGGACATATACTATTTAGTTTATAAAACGAACAAAAATTGATGCTCTAACTTTTATTTTCCCACTTTTTCTATAAATATAACACCCGGAGGCAATTCAAAATGGTTAGTCAGGTGCAAGAAAAGCTAAAAAACTTTGAAATTTTGCCGTTTCAAAAAGAATTAATTCAGTGGTACAAACAAGAAAAAAGAAATTTACCATGGAGAAAAGATCAAGATCCATATAAGGTTTGGGTGTCAGAAATTATGTTACAACAAACCCGTGTAGACACAGTTATCCCATACTTTAATCAATTTATTCATAAATTCCCAACAATTGATGCATTAGCGAATGCAGATGAAGAAGATGTTCTAAAAGCATGGGAAGGATTGGGGTACTACTCAAGAGTACGAAATTTACAAAGTGCCGTTAAGGAGGTAAAAGAAAACTATGGCGGGATTGTTCCGAATGATCCGGATGAAATCAGTAAATTAAAAGGCGTGGGTCCCTACACAAAAGGGGCAATCTTAAGTATTGCTTACAATATTCCAGAGCCAGCGGTTGATGGAAATGTTATGAGGGTGATTTCAAGGATTCTTACGATATGGGAAGATATTGCAAAACCGAAAACAAGGAAAATTTTTGAAGAGAGCATTTATCAATTAATTTCTCAAGAGGATCCATCTAGTTTTAATCAAGCATTAATGGAATTAGGAGCCACGATTTGCACCCCAACCTCCCCATCTTGCTTACTATGTCCAGTTCGAGAACATTGTGCTGCTTTTCATGAAGGCGTTCAAAAGGAATTACCTGTAAAAAGCAAAAAGAAGAAGCCAAAAGCTGTGCAAATGGCTGCAGCGGTTTTATATGATCAGGAAGGAAACCTTTATATTCACAAACGTGCATCCACAGGGTTGCTTGCGAATTTGTGGGAGTTTCCAAACAGTGAAGTTCAAACCACATCACCCACACTACAATCAATACGAGAGCAACTTACATACTCTTTAGAAGAAGAATACGGAGTCACTGTCCAGTTATCTGAGCTAAGTGGAACAATTCAACATATTTTTTCTCACCTTATCTGGAATATTTCAGTATACTTCGGAAAAGTAGAAGCCGCTCCTAACCTACAAAGGGTGACGGTAGCTGAGTTAGAAAGATATGCATTTCCTGTTTCACATCAGAAGATCTATAAGCTGTTTATGGCGAGGGACTGACTATGTTTGGTTTTCAGTCCCTTTTGCAATACCCTATAGTAGAAAACTTCAGATTCAATCGTACGAAATTCGAGTTCCGTGTGTGTAGTCTGCTTCATTGTACTTAAGGCCACCGCGTTCTTCAATTTCTTTTACGATTTCGCGATGAATGGATTGTCCTTCAGCATTTAAATAAGGCACTATCTGTTGAAGTGAATGGTGAAAATACTCAAGTTCAGTATTCTTCCAATCACGCTTTGACATCATTGAAAGCTCAGTCATATCTCGTCCAATGTACATAATCATCCTCCTTGGCTATTCGCTTTTTCTATTGTTTGATACAATAATAACAACTATACGACCAAGCTAAGAAAAGGAGCTTAAAAAAATGATCCAAGAACAAAAAGTAGCACTTATAACAGGAAGCAGCAGAGGAATTGGAAAAGCAATTTCCATCCGCTTAGCAAAACAAGGTTATAACATCGTAATCAATTATGCACGCAGTAAAAACGCAGCGCTCGAAACAGCTGCAGAAATAGAAGCTTTAGGAGTTAAAGCGCTCGTTGTTAAAGCAAATGTCGGGAAGCCTGAAAAGATTAAAGAGCTTTTTGCACAAATCGATGAAGAATTTGGTAGACTCGATATTTTCGTCAATAATGCAGCATCAGGTGTTTTGAGACCAATCATGGAGCTAGAAGAAAGTCATTGGGATTGGACGATGGATATAAATAGTAAGGCCCTTCTTTTTTGTGCACAAGAAGCTGCAAAAAGGATGGAAAAAACAGGCGGAGGATTCATTGTCAGCATTAGCTCACTCGGATCTATTCGCTACTTAAAAAACTACACAACAGTTGGTGTCTCTAAAGCGGCATTAGAAGCTTTAACAAGGTACTTGGCTGTTGAACTTGCACCTAAAAACATCATTGTGAATGCTGTTTCAGGCGGTGCTGTCGATACAGAGGCACTTAAACATTTCCCAAATCGTGACGAACTTTTGGAGGATGCCATCAGTAATACCCCTGCGGGAAGAATGGTAGAAATCGAAGATATGGTCGATGCAGTTGAATTTTTAGTTTCAAAAAAGGCGTCGATGGTTCGTGGTCAAACATTAATTGTAGACGGTGGTCGTTCTTTACTAGTTTAAAAAATTTATTATTTATTTGTGGATAGTTCATCTACCTACGGGACAATATAAGTTTCGTGGAGGTGATAACAATGGCAAACAATAACCAACAACAACCAGGAAAAACATCTGCTGGTACAAACGTTCAACAAGTAAGACAACAAAATGCTCAAGCTGCTCAAGGCCAAGCTGGTCAACAATTCGGTACTGAGTTCGCTAGTGAAACTAATGCACAACAAGTAAAAAAACAAAACCAACAAGCAGAATCAAACAAATCACAAAACTCTTAATTTTCATAGTAACAAAAGAAGACACTTCTTCCTATACGGAAAGGAGTGTCTTTTTTTGTAAAATAAAAATATTACGACAAAACCTCCAATTCATCTACATAACTAGTCAAAGGAATAAAGCATCGGAAACAGAATTATGTATCTATCTGGACTATGAAATTAAAAACAAGTTATGGAGAGATGAGCATGAATCAGTTCGACTATTTAGTACGAGAACAGTTGAAGACTATGGACAAGCTATTGTATTTACAGTCTGAAATTGAGAGGTGTGAAGAAATAAAAGAGCAATTAAATCAGCTGCAGGATGAAGCAAAAGCAGAGTCAGTTCAGTTTGAAATTGAGCAAATGAGGCTCCAGTTATATCAAATCCAACATATGTTCGAAAAGCAAACAGAGGAAGTCATCCGGACCTATCAAAATCAAAAAGTAGAAACAGTTTCTTAACCTTTGAACGGGCCATTCTCTAACAGAATGGCTCTATTATTTTCTTTTTTTATAAACAGACGGTATAATGGTAAGAAGTAAAAAATCGATACCCTTTGTAAAGAACTCTTATCTTACAAAGCGTCTACATAGAAAGTAGGGGAGAGAAGTGGGTTTTCCCAAGGAAGGAGACACTATACAGATACATAGTTATAAGCATAATGGATACATCCATAGAGTCTGGGATGAGACAACCATACTTAAGGGAACACAAAACTGCATTATCGGTGCAAATGATCGGACAATTGTAACTGAATCGGATGGTAGAACATGGATTACTCGCGAGCCAGCTATTTGCTATTTTCACGCACAGCATTGGTTTAATATCATTGGAATGATTCGTGAGGATGGAGTTTACTATTACTGCAATATTAGTTCACCCTTTGCATGGGATGACGAAGCTGTCAAATACATAGACTACGATCTCGATGTAAAAGTATTTCCTGACATGACTTATAACCTTCTGGATGAGGACGAATACGAATATCACAAAAAACTCATGAATTATCCGGAGGTCATTGATCTCATCTTAAAAAATAACGTTGAAACGCTCCTTCACTGGATTCACCAACGAAAAGGCCCGTTTTCACCTGAATTTATTGATGAGTGGTATGAGAGGTATTTGACTTATATTAGATGATCTAACTTCAAAAGAAAATCCCGTTCGCTAGAGGACGGGATTTTTAGTGTGTTTCCCATTTATGGAATGATTACCTTCAGCCACAATTGCTCAAAATAAATACTAAAAACCGAGCATCCGAATTTAAGCAAGTGTATATTTACAGCGCTCGCCACGTGAAAGTGGTAAAGTGTAAGGTGGCATGCATTTTAAAGGGGGATTAATTTGGGCGTTACGAAAAGATATATGAAATTTGTTAAACCATATCGCCTACAAATAGTGGGAACAATCATTATAGGCGTGATTAAATTTTCAATTCCTCTAATAATTCCTTTGTTATTGAAGTATATATTGGATGACATTATTGGTGGCGCGGGCCCGGCTGGTGAAAAGACGAAAGAGCTCTTCACGATTATGGGAATCATCTTTGTCATTTTTCTAGTGGTTCGACCGCCAATCGAATATTATCGTCAGTATTTTGCACAATGGGTTGCAAGTAAAGTTTTGTTTGATATTCGTAATCAGCTTTTTACTCATTTGCAGCAGTTAAGCTTGCGTTATTATGCGAACACTCGAGCCGGTGAGATTATCTCTAGAGTAATCAATGATGTTGAGCAAACAAAGAACTTTGTAATCACGGGATTAATGAATGTCTGGCTTGATGTGGTTACCATCTTCATAGCAATTGGTATCATGCTTTGGATGGATATAAAATTAACGCTTATCTCAATTGTTCTATTTCCTTTATACGGACTATCTGTGAAATACTTTTACGGTAAACTGAGGCATTTAACAAGAGAACGTTCCCAAGCACTTGCAGAAGTGCAAGGACATCTACATGAACGTGTTCAAGGGATGCCAGTAATTAAAAGTTTTGCGATTGAGGACCATGAGCAACGTGAGTTTTCTAATGAAAATGCTAACTTCTTAGATAAAGCACTCAAACATACGAGCTGGAATGCAAAAACATTTGCAATCGTAAATACACTCACAGACATTGCTCCATTGATTGTCATTAGTTATGCGGGATATCAAGTGATTAACGGCAATTTAACGATCGGAACAATGGTCGCGTTCATTGCTTACATTGAACAATTGTACGGTCCCATGAGACGCTTGATTAACTCTTCAACAACACTGACACAAGCTTTTGCCTCAATGGATCGTGTATTTGAGTTTATTGATGTACCTTATGACATACTAGATAAACCGAATGCAGTCAAGGCTGAAAATGTACAAGGTGATGTTTCTTTTGAAAATGTTTCATTTCGGTACAATGATAATGAAGCACTCATACTTGAAAACCTCTCACTTCGTGTAAAAAAAGGGGAAACTGTTGCTCTAGTAGGAATGAGTGGTGGAGGTAAATCTACGCTTGTGAGTCTGTTACCGCGTTTTTACGATGTTACTGAAGGGAGAATCCTTCTTGATTCAATTGATATTCAAGATTATCAAGCACAAAGCCTTAGAAGTCAAATCGGGATGGTACTTCAAGATACCTTCTTATTTAGTGATAGTGTAAGAGAAAATATTTTAGTCGGAAACCCGGATGCGACACAGGAAGAAGTAGTTACGGCAGCAAAAGCTGCAAATGCACATGATTTTATTCTAAGCTTACCAGATGGCTATGAATCAAAAGTAGGTGAGCGGGGAGTAAAGCTTTCTGGAGGGCAAAAACAACGAATCTCGATTGCACGTGTGTTCTTGAAAAATCCACCAATTTTAGTGATGGATGAAGCGACGTCTTCACTAGATTTGGAAAGTGAACATTTGATTCAAGAAGCATTAGAAAAATTAGCAAAAGAGCGCACAACGTTTATCGTGGCCCATCGTCTTTCTACTATCACACATTCAGATAAAATTGTCTTAATTGAAAATGGTGAAATTGTTGAGCAGGGGACTCATCATGAGCTCATGAAGCAGCAAGGTCATTATCATAAGCTTTTTCAAATTCAACAACTCGATTAAAGGAAGGACTCAGAAATGGGTCCTTTTTTCCTATGCAATACGAGTATGGATATTATTGTAAAATTGTCTAATTTTGTTGTTCTTTATTGCTTTAACGGATTAATATAGTAGTTCGGTATAACATATGCTCTGATATTTGTTTAAATTTAAAAAATTTGAAACCAAATATACGATAGTATTTTTCCTCTGAAATCCCTTGAATTCTAGCTTCTTTAACTTATTTTCTTCTATTTTAAGCTCAAAAACACAAGGTGCAAACATTTGTCGAAAAAAGTTTGAATATTAGGACACTTTTCGACATTATATTTGAAAAAGTTATGTCATAATAATTAAAATATTCCGTATTATTAAAAATCAGTCAAATTTTACAATATAACATCAGGTAGGTGACAATATGAGCCGAAAATCAATCCTAGAAATTTCGGATTTAAATGTTTCTTTTATCTCGGATAAAAAATCTATACCAGCTGTAGATGGGATCAGTTTTGACCTTAAAGAGGGAGAAATCTTGGGAATTGTTGGTGAATCAGGTAGTGGAAAGAGTGTTACTTCTCTTGCAGTTATGGGGCTAATTCCAAGCCCACCTAGCAAGATTGCAAATGGGAAAATACTTTTCGAAGGAAATGATTTAACTTCATACTCTGATAAACAAATGAGGCAAATTCGCGGAAATCAAATTTCAATGATTTTCCAAGAACCAATGACTTCTCTAAATCCGTTGTTTACAATTGGGAACCAACTAATCGAAGCTTTAAGACTACATACGAAGATATCAAAAGCAGAGGCACGAAATCGAAGCGTAGACCTACTAAAACTTGTTGGAATACCGAGAGCTGAAGGAATTATTGGTGAGTATCCCCATCAGTTGTCAGGTGGAATGAGACAAAGGGTCATGATTGCGATGGCGATGGCATGTAATCCAAGAATTCTAATAGCGGATGAGCCCACAACTGCTCTTGACGTAACAATTCAAGCGCAAATCCTAAACTTAATGAAAGATTTGAATCACAAAACAAACACATCGATTATTCTGATCACACATGATTTAGGTGTGGTCGCAGAGGTGTGTGACCGAGTACTTGTCATGTATTGTGGCCAAATTGTTGAGCATGGCGACGTGCGAACAATCTTAAAAGAACCGAAGCATCCGTATACAAAAGGTTTACTCAAATCAGTTCCCGATTTAAGAGGAAAAAAAGGTCGCTTATACTCAATTCCAGGAAATGTTCCCAAACCAGGAAGCATTGAACAAGGCTGCCGCTTCGCACCTCGCTGCGAAGAGATGTTTGGAAAATGTACCGAAGAAACGCCAGATTTATATGAAATGGAAAAGCATGGTCATCAAGTCCGATGCTTCCTACATAAAGTAGATAAGGGGGCGGGTGAACATGTCGGAGTTACTTCTTGAAGTAAATGGTCTTAAAAAATACTTTCCTATTAATGGTGGTATTCTTGGTTGGAAAAAAGGCGAGGTCAAGGCGGTTGATGATGTTTCTTTTTATGTCAAGAAGGGTGAAACATTAGGAATTGTCGGGGAGAGTGGTTGTGGAAAGTCAACGACAGGAAGGCTCCTAATGCGTTTAATAGAAGCCAGTGAAGGAAATGTCCTTTTTGAAGATAAAGAGATTACCTCTATGTCTAAAAGTCAATTAAGAAAAGTCAGACGAGACATGCAAATGGTCTTTCAGGATCCATATGCTTCACTTAATCCTCGCCACAAAGTAGAGAAAATTCTAGAAGAACCCTTAATTGTCCACGGAATTGGCTCAAAAGAAGAACGAAGAAAAAGAGTACGTGAAATGCTTGAAGTGGTTGGATTAAGTAGCTATCATGCAAAACGATATCCGCATCAATTTAGCGGTGGACAGCGTCAACGAATTGGGATTGCAAAAGCGCTTATGACAAAGCCAAAACTAATCATTGCAGATGAACCTGTTTCAGCATTAGATGTATCGATTCAAGCACAGGTATTAAATTTGCTCAAAGATATTCAAAAAGAGTTTCAACTTACCTATATTTTTATCGCTCACGATCTTGGTGTTGTCAGGCATATTAGTGATCGTGTTGGAGTGATGTATTTAGGTAGATTAATAGAGTTAGCAGATAGCGAAGAGCTATATGAGCATCCAAAGCATCCATACACAAAAGCACTTCTTTCAGCCGTTCCTATCCCAGATCCTGATATCAAACGAGAGATGATTATGATTCAAGGCGAGCTACCAAGTCCTGCAAACCCGCCTTCAGGGTGTGCTTTTCACACTCGTTGCGTGGAATGTATGGATGTATGTAAAACAACAAGGCCAATTGAACAAAAATTGCCGTCAGGTCATTATGTTGCTTGTCACTTATATAATCAGTGATTAGTAGTATTTATGATACATAAGACAAAAAAACAGGGGGATTTAAGTATGCGTAAAACAAAAAAGACGTTAAAGCTGTTGCTTGTTTCGTTTTTGGCTCTAAGTTTGCTACTTGTAGGCTGTAGCAACAATAACGAAGCAGGTGGCGACGCGGGTTCACCTTCAGAAGGTGACTCTAAAAAGGACACACTCGTATTTGGCCGTGGTGGAGATTCTACTTCTCTTGATCCAATTTCAACTACTGAGGGTGAAACATTCAAAGTAACGAAGAATATTTTTGAAACATTAATAGAGTATGGCGATCAAGACACAACTCTTCATCCGGGTTTAGCAGAGGAGTGGACAACTGAAGATGGTTTAACTTATACGTTTAAACTGCGTCAAGGTGTAAAGTTCCATGACGGCACAGACTTTAATTCAGAAGCAGTTGTGTTTAACTTCGAACGTTGGATGAATGGAAATGCAGATGACTTTCCATATTATTCAATGTTTGGTGGCTACAAAGGTGAAGAAGGCCACGTAATTAAGGAAGTAAAAGCAGTTGATGAGCACACAGTTCAATTTGTTCTTAACAGACAGCAAGCTCCGTTCTTGAAAAACTTAGCAATGTCTCCATTCGGAATTGCAAGTCCAGCTGCAATTGAAAAACACGGAGATAAATTCAGAGAAAATCCTGTTGGAACAGGACCTTTTAAATTTGTTGAGTGGAAGCCAAATGATCGAATTGTCATTGAGAAGTTCGAAGACTACTGGATGGAAGGATATCCGAAGTTGAACAAAGTAATCTTTCGAGCAATCCCTGAAAATTCAGCTCGTCTAAACGCTTTAGTAAACGGTGAAATTGACTTAATGGACGGAGTGAACAACTCTGACGAAGCAACGATTACTGGAAATGACAATCTTCAAGTTTTCCAACGTCCTTCAATGAACGTAGGATATTTAGGATTTGCAACAAATCGAGCACCGTTTGATAATAAACTAGTTCGTCAAGCGCTAAATCATGCAATTGATAAAGAAGCGATTATTGAATCATTCTACGGTGGTCAAGCAGAACCAGCGAAAAACGCAATGCCACCTTCAATTGAAGGCTATAACGATGACATTGAAGCTTATCCATATGACCTAGAGAAAGCAAAAGAATTGCTTGCAGAAGCGGGACATCCAGATGGATTTAAAATGGATCTATGGGCAATGCCAGTTCCACGACCTTACATGCCTGAAGGGATGAAGGTAGCCGAGGTTATTCAAGAAAGCTTCCGCAAAATTGGTGTTGAAGCAGAAATTCAGTCTGTTGACTGGGCAACTTACTTAGATAAAGCGAGTAAAGGTGAGTTCGATGCATTCATGTTAGGTTGGACAGGTGACAATGGAGATGCTGATAACTTCTTGTACACTTTACTTGATAAAGACAGTATTGGAAGCAATAACTATTCACAATTCAGTAACGATGAATTACATGATGTTTTAATCGAAGCACAAACAGAACCAGAACAAGAAAAACGTAATGAGTTATATAAAAAAGCACAAGAAATTATTCACGACGAAGCACCATGGGTACCACTTGTTCACTCAACACCACTATTAGCTGGTGGAAAAGATCTAGAGAACTTTCTTGCGCATCCAACAGGTTCTGATACGTTAACAAAAGTTGAATTTAAATAACAATGAGGGAGAGGGGAGCGGATGTCTCCCCTTTCTTATATAAGAGGTGAACCAAGATGATTTCATACACAGTTCGTCGAATGTTTTCACTAATACCTGTTTTGTTTGGAATGACATTAGTTGTCTTTGCAATTATTCGAGCGATTCCTGGAGATCCCGCACAGGTCATTCTCGGCCAGAAGGCCACAAAAGAAGCCATTGTAACACTTACGAAAGAGCTAGGCCTAGATCAACCTTGGTATACCCAATATTTTGACTACATAGGTGCTTTATTCACTGGAGATTTAGGTACTTCTCTTCGAACTAGAGGTGCCATTAATGATGAGATTTGGCCATACTTAGCTGCAACAGCTGAACTGACGATTGTGGCAATGATTATTGCAATTGTAATTGGGGTGAATGCTGGAATTATTAGTGCTTGGTTTTCAAACTCTTGGTTTGATTATGTAGCAATGATTCTTGCATTGATCGGAGTTTCGATGCCAATTTTCTGGCTTGGATTAATGGAGCAATGGGCATTCTCAATTAACTTGGGTTGGTTACCTTCAACAGGGCGTGAAGATGTTCGAAACCCCGTTGATTCGATAACAAATTTATATTTAATAGATACTCTCTTGCAAGGAAGAACGGACCAATTCATTCAAGTTTTAAAGCATCTCGTATTGCCAAGTTTAGCACTTGCGACAATACCGATGGCAATTATCGCAAGGATGACTCGTTCAACAATGCTCGAAGTAATGAAATCTGATTACATTCGAACAGCTCGAGCAAAAGGGCTTCAAATGTTTTGGGTTGTGTACAAGCACTCATTAAAAAACGCCATTATTCCAGTATTAACGGTTATTGGTTTACAAACTGGTCTACTTTTAGGTGGGGCAATTTTGACAGAAACAATTTTCGGATGGCCAGGAATCGGTAGGTATTTATATGATGCGATAAATTACCGTGATTACCCAGTTATTCAATCAGGTATTTTAATCATTGCAGCAATTTTTGTAATCATTAACTTAATAGTGGATCTTCTTTATGCAGTTGTTGACCCACGTATCAAATATCATCAATAACGGTTAAAGGGGGGAAAACAGTGGCTGAATTAGCTAAGAATTCAAAAGTGATTATAGATAATGTAGATGAGAAGATAACGTCTCCTTGGAAGGAAGCATGGCAAAGTTTCTGTAAAAATCGTCTCGCCTTAGTCGGGTTAGGAATCGTCATTTTCTTCATATTTATTGCAATTATTACTCCGTTAATTGCACCGTACGGCTTTAAAGAGCAAGAGTTGTCAAAACGCTTATTAGCTCCATCCAGTGAGCATTGGTTTGGTACGGATGACTTTGGACGAGATATATTTTCGCGTGTTCTTTATGGGGCAAGAATTTCATTGTGGGTCGGTTTTTTTTCGGTGCTTGGTTCAGCAGTTGCTGGTACTTTTCTAGGAATTGTAGCAGGATATTATGGACGCTGGGTTGACGCGATCATTTCAAGAATTTTTGACATTATGCTCGCCTTTCCGAGTATCTTGCTTGCAATTGCCGTCGTTGCAATTCTAGGGCCTTCCCTGCAAAATGCTTTGATTGCGATTGCGGTCATTAATATTCCGAACTTCGGACGGTTGGTTCGCTCTAAAGTTCTCAGTGTGAAGCAAGAGGAATATATTATGGCGGCCCGTGCTGTTGGAATGAAGGATCAGCGAATTTTATTTCATCATATTCTCCCAAATAGTGTGACACCCATTATTGTTCAAGGAACACTTGCGATTGCAACAGCCATTATCGAAGCGGCGGCACTTGGTTTTCTAGGAATGGGTGCACAAGCCCCAACACCTGAATGGGGAAAAATGCTTGCAGATTCTAAGAGTTACCTTGTGCAAGCTCCATGGACATTATTCTTTCCAGGACTCGCAATCATGCTGACCGTGTTAGGATTTAACTTGATGGGTGACGGACTGAGAGATGTTTTGGATCCAAAGATGAAGGAATAGCATATTTTTATAAAAAATACATGGTTGATGCTGTGTATTTTTTTTGTGGTGAAAAAAGAGAGGGCGCAAGTGCATGAATTTCAGGATATACATAGTAAATCTCACGAAAAAATGTCGAAATCAAACGTAGTCCTGTCGAAATCACGCCAAACATGGTTATTCCGCATTTTTATCACTAGGGAGTACATTCTTAAAATAAAAAGCTGCAAATCCACCAGGAATTTGCAGCTTTCAATATTATTCTTCTGTTAACTTAATTTCGTTCTCTTCCTTATGGAAGCTTTGAAAACTGTGTGTCAATGTTTCTAAGTGTTCAAGCTGTTCACTATAATCGATAATTGTTGCGACTAGTGGAAGAAGGTGGTAAAAGCAAGAATGGTCGTCACATCGTTTATGATAGTCCATGAAAGTTTCGAATAGTTTTTGTTTATTAGAGCTACATTCTTCGATAAGTTGCGAGGAATGACTGGTTTTAATTTTGCCAATAAATTTCAACAGTGATTCTTCATGCAAGAGTAGAAGGTAGTCAAGTTCAGTGGTGAGCACTTCTTGAAATTCTGCTGGCATATTCTGAAGCTCATTTTCAAGACGATGAAGCTTTTTCAACGTATCAAGTGACCGATTAGATGTTACGAGCAACTGTCTAAAAAGAACCAGCTTACGAGATTTGGCATATTCATTTTGTTTGAAGTAATGACGTTCTTCTTTGTAAAGTAGATAGAGTTGATCTAATTTCATCATTTGTTCTTTAAGTCTTTCAATATCTTCTTTTAGAATATTATGGTCTGAGGCATGCCGTACACTAATTCGAATCCACTTAATAATCTCTTCTGTATTGCTAGAAATACGATTATATAGTTTTGTTTCGTATTTTGGTGGGAGAAAAACCAAGTTTACGATAAACGCTGCAAGTACTCCGATTAAAACAGTAAAAAAGCGAATAAGACCGAATTCAATAAAATTGTCACCAGGACTTTCAAGGATGGCAATAACCGTTACAATTGCTACTGGAATTGTGGCTTCAGCTTTTAGCTTTAAATTGATTGAAATGACAATTATCGCTGTTAGTCCAATAACGACTGGATTGGGCCCGAAAACAAGACCAAAGATGATGGCAAAAAGAGCTCCTATTACATTTGCTTGGATTTGTTCAATGACTGAAATATAAGAACGATATATGGTCGGTTGAATGGCAAAAATTGCTGCAATTCCTGCAAAAGCGGGAGCAGGAAGTTGAAAAAGTGTGGATAAAAATAAGGCTAATGTGATGGCGATCCCTGTTTTAAGGATGCGAGCACCGAGTTTCATAAGAGAATAGGACTTCCTTTCGTTTTAGAGGAGGTTCAGTGATGATGAAACATCATTTTTTCTTGAACTCACACTATCTGTTTTTTCTATGTTGTAAATATCTACTGACTATACAGGGTAAAAGGTATTTATTCAAGATACATTTCCCTTTTTTAACAAAAAAATAACACTCGTCATGTTGACGAGTGTTATAAGGGTTGGTTGATCACTCTGTTGATACAGAAGGATCTGCTTGTTCTTTTTGAGGAACAAGCTGAAGGAAGTTTGCTTCGAGATTTTGTAATAATTGTTCGATTTCTTCAGCTTCCGATTTTTGTTGATGCTGCTTTAGTGTTGCGATATAACTTGTTAACAGTTCAATCACATCAGCTTTGCCATTTTCTGATAAAGGTTCAATGTTAATCTTTGCCCCTTTTGCAACTCTGCGTTCAATTGCTGCTTTTGTTAGGCCCATTTCAGGCTGATGGCGAACGTAAACGACTCCACCGGTCATACCTGCACATATCCATGGACCTGGATCGCCAAGGACGAGTCCGCGGCCATTTGTCATATACTCAAATGCAAATCCTTTAATATTCGCATTTACACCAAGGTTACCGTATTCTTTAACAGGAATTGGTTTGCGGACCTGCCCACCAATTATCATATCTGCACCAGATAAACGAATACCAGCTCTAGCGTCAGCGTCACCCTGTACTAGTAGTAAGCCGCTTTGAGCGCCATAGCCAAAGCCTTTACCTACAGAACCATTGTAGAACTCTCCATCGATACCTTTTCCTTTGAAGATTTGGATGGATCCGCCTAAAGATGTTTTTCCAGTTCCATCTTGTGCGCCACCTTCTACTAAGATATCAATTCCGCTTGAATTGTATGCGCCTAAACCGTTTCCGAGAACGGAGCCATCTTTATAATGCAACTTAATATTATCCAACTTACGGTAAGACCCATCTAAGCGACCGCGCACACGGTGACAAGAAACTCTGCTACCAAGGACACGTTGTTCAGAAGTTACGCTTGAAAATTCACGTGAACTTAAAAGCTCGTCATCATGAGTGTCAAGATACTCAGCACCGGCTGCAACAGCCAGCTTTTGTTCCTGGATACTTGCGGCTACTTCTTTATGTGAAAGTGTTTGTATATCTAGTGTGCCAAGCAGTAATGAAAGATTTATTTCTTCGAGACCTCTCGTCTGCTCTAATAGGTCTGAGCGGCCAACTAGGTCTTGTAGATTCTTAAAACCTAAAGAGGCTGTTAGTGTTTTTAATTCTGTACCAAACGCTGTAAATAAGTTAACCAAACCTTGAACAGCTAAGTCCGATTGACGAGGTACGAAGCGTCGTAAACCATGTTCTTTTGCTTGTGATTCAGTTTCAATTTGAGTAGCAATCCCTACGTGACAAGTATCTAAGTGACAGCCACGACAAGTCGTACAGCCAATCGCAATCATCGATAGAGTACCAAAGCCTATTCGATTTGCTCCAAGTAACATGACTTTAATAACATCGAGTGCACTTTTGATTCCGCCATCTGCCCATAATTCTACTTGTTGACGTAGACCGGCTTCTAGTAAAGCATTGTGAGCAGCCTTTACTCCAATTTCAACTGGAAGGCCTACATGTTGCAATGCATGAATTCTCGCTGCACCAGTACCACCATCAAATCCGCTTATAGTGATAATATCTGCACCCGCTTTAGCTACCCCGACTGCAATCGTTCCAATGTTCGGTACAACCGGTACTTTAACTGCTACCTTTGCTTGGTCATTCGCGGTTTTCAGCTCGGCTATCATTTGAGCTAAATCCTCAATTGAATAGATATCGTGATTGTTAGAAGGAGAGATTAAGTCAGATCCAATTGTTGCGTTTCTTGCTTCAGCAATTTTTGCAGTAACTTTAGATCCAGGTAAATGTCCGCCTTCACCTGGTTTTGCACCTTGCCCAATTTTAATTTCTAGTAGGTTAGAAGAGTTTAAGAGCTCTGCGTTAACCCCGAAACGACCAGATGCGACTTGCTGTCCACGTGTATGAGGATATTTTCCAAGCATATCCTTAATCTCTCCGCCTTCACCGTTTAAGCTAATCATGTTGAGTTGTTCAGCAGCTTCAGCGTAAGCGCGGAAAGCAATTTCATTTTGAGAACCGAAAGACATAGAGGAAATGACGAACGGTAAAGCATGCTCACCAACACTTATGTCCACCTTCTCTTGTGCTACAGGTTTACTTGATTTCTTTAAATCTGTTAAATGCCTAATCGTAATAGGGTTTGCTTCTTCTTGTTCAGTAAGTTTTTCACGATATGCTTCATAGCTTCCAGTCTTCGCAACATCACCTATTGACTTCCATATTCTTGGGAAGATGTGGAATGTTTTACTCGGTCTTGCTTTCTCATTCTTGAAATCCTCAGCGCGGGCAATTGCATCTTCTTTTAACGTTGCAAAGTTTTCTTTTAACTCGGATCCGCCAAAGAAGTTCACAACTTTTAATGCATTTGCAATGTCATCATTTAATCCAATTGAGGAGAAAAGTCGGCCATAGCCGCGTAGCTCATGGATACCGATCGTTGAGATGACTTTTTCTATTCCTTTATTTAATGAGCTATATAAATTGACCGCTGATGAGATGTTTTCTTCCTCAGTGACCGTTGCAAACAGAATGTAAGGATTAATCACATCCGCTCCGAGGCCATAAGCTAGAATGACATCATGCAAAGTACGAATTGCACCTGAACGAAGTAACAGTGAACAATTTCTTCTAAGCTGTGCTTCCGCAAGGGCTTGATCAATCGTTGCAGTAACTAAAAGTGGATCAATCCACAAATGACCATCCTGGTGTGCCTGATAATCGTCTAGCACGACTAACGCAGCACCATTTTCAACGGACTCAACAGCTTCATTAGCGAGTCTAGTAAGAGCATCCTTTAATGTTTCGGCTTCAAAAAATGTTGTTGAAAGAACATGTAATTGCTTTTTACTTGAGAACAAGTCAACTAGTTCTTCACTTGGTAATTGTTCGGTTTCTTTCCAGGAAAGTTGCCCTAATTGCCCTTCTAATAGAAGGGGGGAAGGAAGTTCTACTGTGAACGGATGTTCATGCTTAGCGTTTAAAGTAGGACGTTTTCCAATAATTACTCGAGTTGAAAAATGTTCAGACTCACGATCGCGGTCAATTGCTGGGTTTGTAACAACTGCAACACTTTCCTTAATAAAGTCTGCGATGTTTTTTCGGTCTGGATGAATTGCAGCAAGTGGACCATCGTATCCTAATGAACGAATTGGCTCGACACCTTTTTCCGCCATTTGCTCAAGTAGTTGAATATGCTCACGATCCCAGCCAAAAGCAGAATAATGACCGTTATGGACCTTTAAGGTTGGAGAAGCGGAGTGCTTCCCTTTACTTTTTGGATATTCAAGCTTCCTCTTATAATCCTTTAAATCAAAGCGATTGCTATATCTGCTGTAGACTTCCTCTTGAAAATTCGGATAATCATAAATCACAATTTCATCATTGTCCCACTTTAGCCCAAGCTTTTCACCTGGTGAAAGTGGTTTAGGCTCACCTGCATAAAGGGTAGCAGGTATAACGCCTGGTTCAGATGCAAATAGAAATGAAGTCTCAGTTTCTACTTTCCAAAGTGGTCGTAAACCAAGTGCATCTACACTAAATACTGCCTCATCCGCAAATCTAGAAATGATTCCAGCAGGTCCTTGTGCAAAATGACCCCATGCTTCACGAACATAAGTATACAGATCTTTTAAATGGTCGGGATAAGACTTTATTTCGTTAATAATTGGTGGGAACAAAACGTCGACAGCTTCAAATAAGCTATAGCCATCTCGGCAAACAAGAGTTTCAATTGTTCGATTTAAATCCTGTGAATCACTACCTCCAAGAGTTAACGGTACATCAATCATTTTTGCTTCATCCCGAAGCTTAGCGACTGTATTAATTTCACCATTATGACCTAATAAGCTGAATGGTTGTACACGGAAGAAACTAGAGAGTGTATTTGTAGAATAGCGATTATGTCCTAATGTCATGGCTGATGCTACAAGTGGATTTGCAAGATCGTGATAATAGTTTGGAAGGATATCTCCAGCGCCCATCACTTTGTAAACAGCAACATATTGGCTGAGAGAAGATACGTGTACATGTTCATCTTTTTCAATTTCTATTGTTAATTCGAAAAGCACTTTCGTTAGGTTAGAACTCTCATGGTTAGGGACCATGGCAACTTGCCAGAATACAGGCTCGTCTTGGGACGCAATAGGTCCTAAAGCGTTTGAATTTGTTGTTTTATCGGATTGATAAACAACTTCAAGACCGCGATTGGATAGAGCATCTAAAATCGCTTGTTTTCTAGTTTCATTGTTTCCTATTTTTGCTAAAAAGAAATGTCCTACTACAAAATCACTTCGATCAGCAAGGTTTGCATCAATGGAAGAAGTGCTAAGCTTTTCTTTCCAAAGTGCTCTTGGAATATCAATATGAATTCCAACGCCATCACCTTCGCCGTTAATAAAACCTGCACGGTGATTCATTGTGACAAGTGCATCTATACATGCTTGAATATTTTCCTTCGTAGGAATATTGCGTTTTTCTATCACAGAAACAATCCCACATGCATCATGTTCATGCTGGTGATAATCTTTGAATAAACTAGGGCTCCAGTTTTCTTTCATACTATTCGGCTTAGAAGAGTGTGTTGTTTCCACTCTAAGAGCCTTCACCTCCTAATCATACTTTTCGTCTATTTGGTTAAAATTTAAATAATAGCATTAAAATAAATGAAATTTTCAGAATTGTAGTCTTTATCATAACACTTGTAAGATAATATTTCAATTATTTATACATAACTTTGAGTGAAGTATACATTTTCCTGTGTATTGACTAAATAGAGGAGTGAGAGAAAGAGTTGTTTTGTAAGCGTTTGCAAAATGTTTTTATTAACTAGACAAGAATTTCAAATTTTCTTGTCTAGTAAAAATGTATATTTATTCATTAATTAGTTGTTTAAATGCATGTTCAACTGCACGTAAAGTAACCTGTAAATCCTCTTCGGAGTGTGCGATAGTCAGGAACCAAGCTTCATATTTAGATGGCGCTAAATTGATCCCTTGGTGTAGCATTAAGTTGAAAAACTTACCAAACATTTCACCATCTGTTTGTTCTGCTTGTTCATAATTTACCACTTTTTCAGTAGTAAAATAAATAGTAAGGGCACCTTTTAAACGATTTATAGTAATTGGGATATTGTAAGTAGTCGCATGCTTTTGAATGCCTTCCTCTAATATTGCGCCCATTGAATCTAATTTTTCATATACTCCGGATTCTTTTAAAACTTCTAAGCAGGCGATACCTGATAAGATGGAGGCAGGATTTCCCGCCATAGTACCCGCTTGATAAGCTGGACCTAGTGGAGCGACTTGTTCCATTATTTCTTTTTTGCCACCGTAAGCACCGATTGGTAAGCCGCCTCCAATAATTTTTCCGAGTGCAGTTAAGTCAGGTTTTACTCCTAACAGATCCTGTGCACCGCCATACATAAAACGAAATGCGGTGATGACTTCATCATAGATAACAAGTGCACCTGCATCGTGTACTAAGCGATTTACTTCCTCTAAAAATCCGGGTTTAGGCTCAACAATTCCAAAGTTTCCAACAATTGGCTCTACTAAGATTGCTGCAATTTCGCTTCCCCATTTGTCTAAAGCTTCTCTTAAAGGTTGTAGTTCATTAAATGGTACAGTAATCACTTCTTTAGCAATGCTTTTAGGAACGCCAGCGGAATCAGGTGTACCTAGCGTAGCAGGACCTGAGCCTGCTGCAACTAGGACAAGATCTGAATGACCGTGATAACAGCCTGCAAATTTAATGATTTTATCTCGCCCGGTGTATGCTCTAGCAACACGAATTGTCGTCATTACTGCCTCAGTACCTGAATTCACAAATCGAACTTTATCAAGAGCAGGCATTGCTTCTTTTAGCATTTTTGCAAAGGTTACTTCATGTGGAGTAGGTGTCCCGAATAAAACTCCATTTTCTGCAGCGTGTTGAATGGCTTTTGTAATGTGAGGATGGGCATGTCCAGTTATAATTGGACCATAGGCAGCAAGGTAATCAATGTATTTATTACCGTCTACATCCCAGAAATAGGCTCCTTGTCCTCTTTCCATCACGACTGGCGAGCCGCCACCAACTGCTTTATAAGAACGTGAAGGGCTGTTTACCCCTCCAACGATATGCTTCTGGGCTTCTTCATGTAATTCAATCGATTTTGTAAAGTTCATCATGTCCTCCTATGTATGTACTGTTCCAAGTAACGAATCTTGGGTTATTCTATTCTAGCATGATTCATACTAGGAGAAAATTATCACAGATTTTTAGCCATAAGATTTGTTGAATATGAAAGTTTTAGCTACACTAATCGTTGTGGTGAACATGGAGGGACATATATGAGAAATATAATAGAAGTAAAAGATTTGAGAAAAGAATTCAAATCTTATTCGAGTAGACAAGGGTTAAAAGGAGCTTTTCGTGATTTGCTTACCCGTCAATATAAGGTCATTCCTGCTGTCCATGACATAACGTTTTCCGTAAAGCAAGGGGAGATGGTGGGGTATATTGGAGAAAATGGTGCTGGGAAATCAACATCGATAAAAATGCTCACAGGTATCCTAACTCCTACTTCTGGAAGTGTTGTCGTGAATGGAATGAATCCCCATAAAGAAAGGGAGAAATTCGTTCAGTCGATAGGGGTTGTTTTTGGACAACGGTCACAGCTTTGGTGGGATATTGCTGTTCAAGAATCTTTTCGATTGTTAAAGAAGGTTTATAAAGTTTCTGATGAAGATTATAAAGAGCATATGGAACATGTAATAAAAACACTAGATATTGGTCCATTGCTTGATAAGCCAGTTCGTAAGCTGTCTCTAGGGCAGCGAATGAGATGTGAGTTAGCGGCAGCGCTACTACATAATCCACCACTTTTATTTCTTGATGAACCAACGATTGGACTTGACGTATTAGTTAAATTAAAAATCCGTCAGTTTTTAAAGGAAATGAATGAAAAATATAAAACAACGATTCTGTTAACGACTCACGATTTATCGGATATTGAAGCCCTTTGTGAAAGAGTTGTCATGTTGGATGAAGGAAAAGTGATCTATGATGGTGCACTAGAACAATTACGTCATCACTGGGGTGAGGGAAAGAAAATTCAATTGCAATTTAAGGAACAGGTAACGAGTGAGCAGCTCAATTTACTAACGTCTGATCTTAAAGTTGTTTGGGAACAGGGGCAGAAATCAAATGTTTGGATTGCACTTGTGACTGACCAGGAAGCCCAAATGTCAGAGTTGATTGGACGAGTGGTTGGTGCTCATGAAATTCTTGATTTGAGTGTGAAAGAGATTTCAACTGAAGAAATTATTCGTAAAATTTATGAAAAAGGTCAAGCAATAACTAACAATTCGAACAGTAATGGTGGTAAGCATGGACAAATATATTGAAATGATTCGAATTCGATTTTTGATGATGCTCGCTTATCGTACCAATTATTACAGCGGTATTTTAATATATAGTATCAATATTGGAGCTTATTATTTTTTATGGACAGCCATTTACGGTGGAAAAGAGTCGATTCAAGGTTTAAGCGCGGTGCAAATGACCACATATATAGCGGTTTCCTGGATGGCGAGGGCTTTTTATTTTAATAATATTGATCGTGAAATTGCACTTGAGATCAAAGAAGGTAAAGTCGCAGTCGAGCTTATCCGTCCCTATCACTATCTAGGGATGAAAACCATGCAGGCATTTGGTGAAGGGGTGTTTCGTCTTCTTTTCTTCTCTGTGCCTGGGATGGTCATTGTAAGCTTGATCTTTCCAATGAATCTTTCTAGTAATGGAATGACGTGGCTGTTTTTTGCTGGCTCAATTTTATTAAGCTTTATTATCAATACACAAATTAATCTTTTAACAGGGATGGTCACCTTCTTTCTATTTAATAATGACGGGTTAATGAGGGCGAAGCGTGTGATTATTGATTTGTTCTCTGGATTGCTTCTTCCGATCAGCTTTTATCCTGGTTGGGCGCAGGAAGTAATGAAATTTTTTCCGTTTCAAGCAATAAGCTATATACCTAGCATGATTTTTACAGAAGGGATACAAGGGAATGAAGTTTTGGAAGCACTGCTAATGCAAGGGTTTTGGGCAGTGCTTCTTCTAATTCCTGTTCAATTAACGTGGGTGCTTGCGAAAAAACGGATGATAATTCAAGGTGGATAAAGTGGGTGTTTTATTTTTCAATGAATGATATAGAGATGGCGCATGAATAAATTCATGCGCCATCTCTATATTAATTGTAACTTTTACTTGTCGTTTAGGAAATTGTAAAATTTTTGAACTGTGGATAACGTTTCTGCATCCAGCTCCAGCGCCTAGCCCCTCGAGGTCATAAGTCAATTCTAAATTGAAGGCAAAGAACGCCTTCTATTTAGAATCGTCTTATGCTTGTCGGGGCTGAACAAGGCGCTTGCGCTTTTGGTCTTACGCTTAGTCAAACCAGCGCTGTGTAACCATTTTCTTTCTTGTATAAAATTCAACACCATCTTTTCCGTTGGCATGGAGGTCGCCATAGAAGGATTTTTTCCAGCCCGAGAATGGGAAGAAGGCCATTGGTGCAGGGACGTTTACATTGACGCCTAACATGCCTGCTTCGATGTTCTCTCGGAATTCACGAACTGCTTTTCCGCTCGAAGTGTATAATACAGCCCCATTTGCAAACTCCGATTTGTTTGTTAAGTTAATCGCATCTTCTAAATCTTTCACGCGGACGATACTTAAAACTGGTGCGAAGATTTCATCTTTCCAAATTTTCATGTCCTCAGTTACGTTATCAAAAATTGTCGCTCCTAAGAAGTAGCCTTGTTCATGTTTTTTTGCATCAATTCGGCCATCTCTCACTAGTTTAGCTTTTTCGTTTTGACCTAATTCAATGTAGTCTAGTACACGTTCAAGGTGAGAGTCACGAATAACTGGTCCTAAGAACACATCTTCATCAAGGCCATTCCCCATTTGTATATCATTTGCTGCTTGGACAAGTCTGGCAACGAATTCGTCAGCAATTTCATCTACGACTGCTACAACTGAGCATGCCATACAGCGTTCGCCAGCACTTCCAAATGCAGCACCAATAATCCCTTGAACTGCTTTATCATAGTTCGCATCAGCCAACACGATTGAATGATTTTTTGCACCAGCTAAAGCTTGAACCCGTTTACCATGTGCAGCTGCTGTCTTATAAATGTACTCTGCAACAGGCTGAGAACCGACAAATGAAATTGCCTTAATGTCTTTGTGCTCCAACAATCCGTTTACAACGTCATGAGCCCCATTAACAATATTTAATACGCCATTTGGAAGTCCTGCCTCTGTAAATAATTCTACTAATCTAGCTGCTAAAACTGGTGTGCGTTCAGACGGTTTTAACACAAACGTATTGCCGCAAGCAATTGCCAATGGGAACATCCAACACGGAACCATCATAGGGAAGTTAAACGGTGTAATACCACCAATAACTCCTACTGGATATCTATACATTCCTGATTCAATATCTGTTGCAATATCAGGTAATACTGAACCCATCATTAAGGTAGGTGCACCTGCTGCGAATTCAACACATTCAATACCGCGTTGAACTTCTCCACGTGCTTCGTCTAAATTTTTCCCATTTTCCGACGTAATAAGGCGAGCAAGTTCTTCGTAGTTTTCCACTAGTAGCTGTTGATACTTAAAAAGAATTCGTGCACGCTTTGGGACAGGTGTTTTACTCCATAATTTGAAAGCCTCGTTTGCTGCTTGAACTGCATGATCAACATCTTCCTTTGTAGAAATTGCTACCTCTGCTAAAATTTCACCAGTTGCTGGATTTGGGACTTGTTCAAACTGATTTCCCTTAGAAGGTACCCACTCACCATTGATATAATTTGCTATTGTTTTCGTTGTTGTTGTCGTCATTTTCTTGTTCCCCTTTCAATTGGTTAGCTTAGGTTGTAAGTTAAAAAATAGAGTACAATATAACAGCCATGAGAAGTACTATTGTTGGAATGACTACACTTAGTATGAATATTGGTTTGTAAGAACGTATATGTGTTTCTCCACATATGGCTCGAATAGTTGTAACAACATATCCGTTATGTGGTAGAGAATCTAGACCACCTGATGCAAGTGCTGAAATACGGTGCATCGCCCCAGGATCTAACCCTTGTGCTAAATAAATTGGTGAAAGTATTGGTAAAGCAATTCCGAGCCCACCAGATGCAGATCCTGTTATTCCACAAATGAGCGTAACAGCAATGGCAAGGCCTAAGTACGGAGGACCTGGAATATTAATTAATGAATCAACGACTGTGTCAAATGCTGAAACCTGTGATGCGACACTTCCGAATCCCACAACTGCACACGTATTTGCTGCAGCAATTAATGCGTCATGTGAACCATTTGCAAGTGATCCCCAAAGTTCCTTTACATGATTGTACATTAGTATCCAAGCAAGTATGATTCCACATCCCAATGAGATAAGTGCGGCTCCTGTTGATGACATAAAGTTTGCCAAAATATTCAATATCACAATAACCGAAATTAGTGGAATAAGCGCAAATACGACATTTGGAAGATTTTTTTCTTCTGTAGTCACAACTGTTTGTTCGTGAAATTCACTTTCTAAACCAGCAGCTGATTCATTTGCAGCCTTATTATTAGAGAAAAATGCACTATCTGTGGGTGGAGAAAATGTTTCTCCATTTGCAACAGCTTTTCGTACAGTCCTACCTAGATACAATCCACCTGTAGTCATAATCAGTAAACCCATTAATACTCCAATAATTCCACCTGCTGTTGGAGTTGTTCCGAAAAACTGTGTTGGAATTAAATTTTGTATTTCTGGTGAACCAGGTGACGTCATTGTAAATGAGATTGAACCGAAAACGAGAGCTGCTGGTATAAATCGATGGGGTAAATTTGCCGATTTAAATAATGACACGGCGATCGGATAAACAGAAAATCCTACAACAAATAAACTTACCCCTCCAAATGTCATAAGTGCAGCAGCAGCTACTACTGCAAATACAGCTCTGGATGGACCCATTGTATTTTTAATCCAGTTAGCAATACTATCCGCTGCACTTGTATCTTGCATCACCTTTCCGAAGATTGCTCCAAGTAAAAAGATAAGAAACCACGATGCAAAATATCCTGTGAAACCGTCCATATAATATTCGGTTAAAGCAGTTTCAAGGTTGAGCCCACCAAATAATGTAACAACGATTGAGCTAAGCAAGGCAGCTATGATTATGTTAATACCTTTCATCGTTAACACTATTAAAAGAGCTAATGCTCCTATTAGGCCAATCATACTAAGCATTTCTTTCCCCCGTCTCTTAGTTAATTACTTCACTACCAGAAAATTGATAGTTATAGCAAACTTTATATAATTCTTCTATTTCTTGTTGAGTTGGCACCCTTGGGCTATTTCCAGGACTTCCGCTATTAAGTGCATCTATCGCCATTTTGTTGATAGCGCTTTCAAATTGCTCTTGATTGACGCCCCAATCTTTCAAATTGGGAATATTCAAATCTAGACAAAGTTTACGTACTTCAGCAACTGCTATTTCTGCAGCCTCTTCGTTGGATAGGACTTGCTTGCTTTGAGAAAAAATTCTACCTAAATCTGCGAGTCTATCAATACATTCGACTTTGCTAAATTCAAGTACTGCTGGGAGAAGCATTGCGTTTGAGACTCCATGTGGAACATGAAAGAGTGCACCAATAGGACGTGACATTCCATGAACTAAACAAACGGAAGCATTTGTAAAGGCCATTCCTGCTTGAAGTGATCCAAGTGCCATCGCTTCTCGTGCATCAAGATTATCTCCATTCTCATAAGCGTCTCTAATATTTTCTACAAGTAATTGCATTGCTGATAATGCGAGAGTATCTGTCATTGGATGTGATTTTTTTGAAAGATACGCTTCAACCGCATGACTTAAAGCATCTACTCCAGTTGCGGCGGTAACACTTTTCGGTGATGACTGAGTAAGAATCGGATCAACAATTGCGACAGTTGGCATAAATGCAGGCTGCTTAATCATCATTTTTACATCATTTTTTGTGTTAGTTATTACCGTAACATCTGTTGCTTCTGATCCTGTTCCGGCAGTTGTAGGGATAGCAATAAGTGGTATCGGTGGATTTTTTGCAATTGTTTTCCCTCCCATATAATCCCCAATGTAGCCACCGTTTGTCGCTAAAACGGCAACTGCCTTTGCTGTATCAATACAACTTCCTCCGCCCAGCGTAATAACAAGTTCACAACTTTCATTTTTTAATAAGTTAAGAGCTTCTTCTACATATTGATCAGTAGGTTCAGAATCAACGCCTAGATATACAACACTTGTTACGCGTGCTTCTTGTAAAAATTGTCTCAATTCGCTTACATACCCTAGGTGATCCATAATTTTATCACTAATAATGAGAGCTTTTTTACCTAATAGGAAAGCTTCAGAACCAACCTTCTGAAACGAATCCCGACCATAGTAAATAGTCTGTGGAGTGCGTAACACTGAAAATGATTTCACTTTTATCCCCTCCATATATTCTGTTCATATACTATATTGCAAGTACCGTGCCAACATGTAAAAACAGAATTTTACGAGAGTGGGGGAATAAATGTGTAGTTATAAAGCTACGCTAGTGTAGCGAAGATGTAGTGTATTCGCTACAATACATCGAAAACAGAAGCCTTTCTGTTTAGAAAGGCTTCTGTTTATGTTATCTGAAATCGCTTAAGTTTTTGATAAAGTGTTGTTCTGTGTATTCCTAGCATACTAGCAGCTTTTGATTTGTTACCGTGCACTTGTTTTAAAACGGATCGGATCAATTCCTTTTCTCGAATCTCCCCTTCATATCTGGCTTGGTGGATCAAATCATTATTCTTTAATTTATCAATAGGAAGCTCCTCTAGTAACTCCGTTTTTTTAGACTTATTTGTAATAGATAGTGGTAGATCCTCTTTATATATGTTCTTTCCACCTACAAGCGTAACTAATCTTTCAATCGTGTTTATGATCTCTCTGACGTTTCCGGGCCAATGATAATGTAATAGTGCAGTATATGCCTCATGAGTGAACTTCTTTTCAGGGGTTGCGTATTCTGTGCAAATTTTATTCATGTATGTAGAAAGTAAAATCGGAATATCGCTGCTTCTTTGGCGAAGTGGTGGAATATGAAGACGAATTATATTTAACCGATAAAATAGGTCCTCGCGAAACTCCTTCTTTTCAACCATTTCTTCGAGAGGTCGGTTTGTTGCTGCAATAATTCGAACGTTGACTTGATACTTTTTCACACCGCCAACTCGTTCTGCTTCTTTTTCTTGTAGGAGGCGTAATAACTTTGTTTGCATCATTAATGGCATCTCGCCAATTTCATCTAAAAAAATTGTTCCATTATTAGCGAGTTCAAACTTTCCAGGTTTGCCTCCTTTACGAGCACCTGTAAAAGATCCTTCTTCATACCCAAATAGTTCTGATTCAAATAAGTTTTCAGGGATAGCGCCACAATTGACAGTAATAAAAGGTCCTTCTGAAAATGGACTTAGTTCGTGAGTACCTTTTGCAAATAGTTCTTTCCCGGTTCCGCTTTCTCCAGTAATTAAAACGGTTGCCGATGTTCGTGCTGAACGTCTGGCCAGTCGTTTAATGGAGTCCAACTCATGACTATCACCAATGATTCTGTCGAAAGCACCAGTTGTTTCTTCGGAACTTTTCATAGGATTTTTGATGGTTTCACCATGATTTTGACGGGTCGTTTCATTGATTCTTTCAAAAATTCGGTAAAGCTCTGTGACCCCTTCGAATATTAGCATTCCGATTGCGCCGACAATTTGCTGGTCCTTCCAAATCGGAATCCGATGAACAACCATATCCTGTCCTTGTATTTTTTGTACAACACCACGTTGTGGAACTCCAGTTTCTACTGTTTCATGTAACTTAGTATTTTCAATGATTTCTGTAACGTGTTTTCCAATGGCTTCACTTTGCGGAATTCCAGTAAATCGGCTATACGCATCATTAAATTCTCTTAAAATACCATGTTCATCAACAACCGCAATTCCTTCATAAGCACTTTCAAGGATTTCCCTCAAAACATCTAGAGAATATTCTTCTCTTTCAAGCTTTGATGTGTACTTTGAAAAGCAATCAAGGATATCTCGACGAGTTAAAATTCCGACCAATTTCCCATCATGATCAACAACAGGGAAGCTTCCATATGGGAGCTTGTAGATGTCTAATACACTATCGTCTAAATTAATAGATACAAAATTTCTGTTTTTTCTATTCGAGATAATTGAGTCAATTGTTTCACCTTTCACCATACTACTAACGATCTTAGTCATCGTGATTACATTAATTGGGTGATCGTATTCATCGACGATAGGCAAGCTTTCTATTTGCTGAAGTACCATTAAATCTGCTGCTTCTCGTAATGTTTTACCTGATTGAATAAAGTATGGTCTTGGCGTCATCCAATTTTTTACTTTAAACTCACACAAATCTGATTTTTTTTCAGATGTGGAGATAGATGGTTGGTTTATCACGTCTCGTTCCTCCATTATAAGAATAGTAAAACGCTTACATGTCTAGGTAAGTTGAATTTCTGTAGTTTTGGATGCGAGATTTTCATACTAGATCGAAGGACTAATCAGACTATTCTATCATTATATAATAGAAACAATGAACTTTTCATCCACAAGTGAAAAGTTCAACATCTCTCAGGGTGCATATTTTTGGTCTTTTGATACAATGAAATAATGGATACTATTCAAGAGGGGTGTGTCGGTGTTTTACTTTTCAATGTTTTTTCAATATGTCGGACAATATATGAAAACGAGATTACAATATAGAGCAGACATGGTAGTCGAGGTTTTTTCTGATTTGCTTTTTCAGGCTGTTAACCTTGTGTTTATCCTTGTTGTGTTTGGTCATACACAGTTGTTAAGTGGTTGGAATCGCGACGAAATTATTTTTATTTATGGCTTCTTTTTAGTCCCATTTGCTGTGTTTGGCGCTTTTTTTAATATTTGGGATTTTAATGAACGATATATTGTTCGTGGCGAGATGGACCGTATTTTAACTAGACCTATTCACAGCCTTTTTCAAGTGGTATTGGAGCGAATGGAACTTGAGTCGCTATTTGGTGGAGTTACTGGGATTTTGATAATGGTTTACGCTTCCATCCAATTGGGTCTTGAATTCTCTTGGTATGATCTTGTCTTGTTTATCGTGTTTGTGGTGGGTGGAGCACTCGTGTATGCGGGGATTTTTGTCGCCTTAGCGACGATTGGCTTTTGGTCGGATGCGAGAACATCGATCATGCCGATGATGTACAATATCGGAAACTATGGGCGCTATCCAGTTGATATATACAATGCAACCATTCGCTTTATTTTAACTTGGATTCTTCCTTTTGCGTTTGTTGGGGTTTATCCAGCTGCGTACTTCTTAGGGAAGGAAGAATGGTATATGTATTCTTTTTTAACCCCTGTAATGGGACTGGTTTGTTTCGTTGTTTCCGTAATTTTGTGGAATTCCGGTGTCAAACGTTACCGTGGAGCAGGGAATTAGACATCATTTAATCTAAGTTGAATATACACCCGGTGGCTTGTATATATTGTACAAAGTCTTTATACAGCTGAGGGTGAAAAATGATGGGTCTCCTCTTTGGAGTAGTGGTAGCAGTTTGTATATTCATGAGTTTTAATATCATGATAAGAGCTTGTATGCAGCGGAATTTTCTATCTTATGAAACGGTCTTAATAATTACCTTTCTATATTTATCCTTACTTGTTGGCTTTGGAATGATTTTTTTAATTTTTACTCAAAGTGGAGTAAATGTGTTATATGAAGGAAGTTTACCTGTTGAAGGTTCTTATTTGGACCGTTTATATACGTGTTTTTATTTTAGTGCAGTTACGCTGTTTTCGGTTGGTTACGGGGACATTATCCCTGTAGGATATGGTCGTCTAATAGCAGTTGTTGAAGCTTTAATAGGCTATGTGCTACCAGCTGTATTTGTTGCCAGAACGGTAATTGGTATTGATAAAAGATGATCGCTTGTTAGTTGGATGGAATTTGGATACTCTTATAGTAAATTCTTATTTGGAGGAATAATAGATGTCAATGAATATAGGCAAAGAAGCACCTGATTTTGAATTGATTGCAGATACTGGTGAAAATGTAAAACTAAGTGATTATCGTGGTAAATATATTGTGCTATATTTTTATCCAAAAGATATGACACCTGGTTGTACAACACAGGCTTGTGATTTTAGAGATCAACACCAACGTTTTTCAGATGTGAATGCTGTCATTCTCGGTGTTAGTCCGGACCCTCAAGATAAACATGAGAAGTTTAAAACCAAACACGATCTCCCGTTCTTACTATTAGTTGATGAAGATCATCAAGTCGCAGAGAAATATAATGTTTGGAAGCTGAAAAAGAATTTTGGAAAAGAATATATGGGCATTGAACGATCTACTTTTATCATTGATCCAGAAGGGAATCTAGTCAAAGAGTGGCGTAAGGTAAAGGTTAAGGGACATGTTGAAGAAGCGCTTGAATACATAAAAGAGGAAGTTCAAAAAGTCACCAAATTATAAGTGGCGAATCTCTGCGTTGCTCGGCTTCTCCGGTCCTCACGTATTAAAAGCATACGCTCCGGTCCTCAGGAGCTGTCGCGCCTTGATCTTCTTGCTTCTAATTCGTCGACTTTTTGAACACACATATAAAAGAAATAGGGTGAATAAATGAGAGATGAAAGAATAAAGAATTTAGCGAACATTTTACTTAACCATTCAGTAAAAGTAACTGCAAAGCAGCGTGTGTTAATTAGAGGGCACCTGATCACAAAACCATTGATTACTGAGCTTGTTGACCAGGCGTATGAACTAGGGGCATATCCTTATGTTGAATTATTTGATGATGAGATCAACCTCCATCTTGCCAAGAATTATCAGCGGGAACAGCTTGAAACTAGTGCTAAGTGGCAAATGGGTGTGTACAAAGATGTGGATGCAGTCATCATTATAATCGGCGAGGAAAATGATGCGGAAATGGCTGGGATTCCAGCTGAGATGCACCGTTTGCGCGGTGAAGTCATGAAGCCGGTTTCTCAATTTTATGTAAACAATCGAAAATGGGTTTTATTGAATTACCCAACTAAAGGACTTGCTCAAAAGGCTGGGATGAGTACTCAGGGATTTGAAGACTATTTATTTGATGTCTGTACGGTTGATTATAAAAAAATGGCAACAGCTGTTCAACCATTGAAAACTTTAATGGAAAATACGGATGTAGTGAAAATTACTAGCCCAGAGACAGAGCTGACATTCTCAATTAAAGGAATTCCGGTTGTTCCGTGTACAGGAGAGGCGAATGTTCCTGATGGAGAGATTTTTACAGCGCCGATCTTAGATTCAGTAAATGGGACAATAAAATTCAATACACCTTGTCCATATCACGGAACTACTTTCAACGATGTGAAGTTAACATTTAAAGATGGCAAAGTCATTGAGGCAACTGCAGATGATTCTAAAAAACTGAATGAAATTTTAGATACAGATGAGGGTTCAAGATATATAGGAGAATTTGCGCTCGGTTTCCACCCTTTTATTGAGGAACCTATGGGAGACATTCTTTTTGATGAGAAAATTTGTGGAAGCTTTCACTTTACACCTGGTGAAGCCTATGAAGAAGCAGATAACGGAAACCGTTCTTCCGTTCATTGGGACATGGTTCTAATCCAACGTCCAGAATATGGTGGAGGCAAGATTTACTTTGACGATGTTCTAGTTCGTAATGACGGGCTGTTTGTGCTTCCGGAATTAGAGGGCTTGAATCCAAGAAACCTCAAGTAAGCCTAAGTTAAAAATAGGTGGTAAACGTCCAGTCAAACACTGGATAAAATGCGTATGTTATTGTGAAGGCATAACCTCCTCATATGTTAGCGCGACCTGAAGTGCGGACCCGAGTCTGCACTCTTTTTTTGTTTAAATTTCTTCATTGTAAGAGAGTCATTTGTTATTTAAAATAGAATTAAAAGGGGAGTGTGGACGGTGAAAATATTATCAACTGTTAAAATGCCAATTGAATTTAAACAAAAACTAGAGGATCAATTTTCAGAAGATGTAACCTTTTTGCACGATCGAAAGATGAATAAGGTAGATAAAGAATTGACTGAAGCTGATGTAATTCTAACGTATGGTGAAGACATGACGAGTGAACATATACAAAATGCGAAAAATTTAAAATGGATTATGGTTGCATCTGCGGGAATTGAGAAAATGCCATTTGAAGAATTAGAAAAAAGAAACATTCTTGTGACGAATGCAAAGGGTGTTCATAAAACGCCGATGGCTGAATACTGTCTTGCAATGATGCTTCAAATCTCTCGCCAAGCTAAGAGGTTAGCTGAAAATCAAAGAGATCAAAAATGGGATCGACGAGTTGAAATGCAAGAATTGTATGGGAAAACGTTGTTGGTTATAGGAGCAGGGGCGATAGGATCTGAGATCTCAAGGATGGCAAATGCGTTTGGAATGAGTACGATTGGATTGAATCAAAATGGTCAAGATGTGGGATGCTTCGATGAAACGTATCCACTTTCTCAACTAGATTATCTACTGAGCGGAGCTGACTTTGTGATATCGGTACTACCTAGTACTGAAAAAACTAAAGGAATTCTTACATACGAACAATTTAAGAAAATGAAAAACACTGCCATTTTTATAAATATTGGTCGTGGAGATGTTCTGATTGAGAAGGATCTAATTGCGGCATTAAATGAAGGAGAGATTCATCATGCTGTTTTAGATGTTTTTATTAAGGAGCCTCTAGAGCGAGAACATCCTTTTTGGAGCATGGGAAATGTAACGGTTACTCCACATTTATCAGGCATTACAAACGAGTATTTACCACGTGCCTTCGAAATTTTTAAACAAAATTTAAGTTTGTTCTTAAATGGTACACATGATCAAATGAGAAACATCATAAATTTAAATAGAAGATATTAAAAGTATTAGAGTGTATGGTATTACTTCTTATACAAATAATATCAATATGTCTCTTTCATACTGTGCGCTAATTGACAAAAGTCTTTCTCACAATGTACACTATTTATAAATATTATAAAGTAAGAATGTTTTTTAGAAGAGAGGGTGCATGGCGGATGACTGAAAATCAATTAAAAGAAGCACTTGATACGCTGAAGCAAACAGGAGTCCGTATTACTCCGCAGCGACATGCGATACTTGAGTTTTTGATTGCTTCCATGATTCATCCAACTGCTGATGATATATATAAAGCACTAGAAGGAAAATTTCCAAACATGAGTGTAGCAACTGTATATAATAATTTGCGTGTATTTAGAGAAGTTGGTTTGGTCAAGGAGTTAACGTATGGTGATTCTTCAAGTCGTTTTGATTTTATTACGACTGAGCATTACCATGTAATTTGTGAAACATGTGGAAAGATCGTTGATTTTCATTACCCTGGGCTCGATGAAGTAGAAGCACTTGCTGCTCATGTTACAGGATTCAATGTAAGTCATCATCGCATGGAAATCTACGGTGTGTGCAATAGCTGTGAGAAAAAGGCAACTCACTAATAACAAGCTGTGGTAGTTTTGTGCTTGTTTTAGAGTTTAAGTAGATGGAAAGAGGGTGACGATTTCGTCACCCTCTTTCCATCTACTTATTTATTTAACCCTCTCCGGTTATAATCTTCATTAAATTCTATTCCTTCTAAACTTTTATCTAAAGTTAATGGTTCTTTACAATACATACACATGTCAACTCGACCGAGAATTTTTGTTGGTTTTTCGCAAGTAGGACAAACAACCTGAACTGCTTTTGTAGAGAGCATACCAATCCAGAAATAAACACCTGTACTTGCGACGATTGATAATAGACCTAGTATCATAAAAATGGTCATTACCCACATGTTTGTTCTGAAGAAGATCCCAATGTACATAATGAAGAATCCAATAAATATTAGACTTAATGCAAATGTGCGAATTTTATTAATTTTACTACTATATTTACGTGCCATATCATCCTAACCTCCTATCATTAATATAGCATAGGTTAGGGTATATCTAAATTATTAACTTAATTTACTACTATGTAGCTTTTATGGATCAATATGATGAATGCTGTCTCTCTCACCGTAACGTCAAACGAGTTTACGACTTTTTATAGAAAAAAGTACATCCTTCCCTTATAATTCTAAAGGTCCTTTAAAAAGGAATTTCACTATCAATGTAGAAAACTATATAAAGCAAATCTAAATGGAGGAATTCTGATGGAAAATATTCTCCGTCCTATATATCAAGAAAGAGCAAGTCACCCAGATACTTTAGCAATTATTATGATAGAAAAAAGGAACCAAACATCTCCTTTAACAGATAATTTAGATGTTGCACTCCTTGTAATTGTGAACAAAGCTGATCAAGATTTACATGTAAAACACTATGAATATGAAGATCAAAACGCATCATTGACACTTGTTACAAACAAACAAATAGAAGAATGGATTCTGTTGGGAACAAATAGAAGGATTATTGATTGGATATTAAATGGGAAAGTCTTGTACGATCGAAACGAATATTTAGTTGAACTTGTAGATCGTTTGAAAACTTTTCCGTTTTCAGAGCGAAAACTAAAGATTGGGCTTGAATACGGCAAGTTAATAAGAAGATACTTAGAAGGAAAAGTATTTTTTGAGGCAAAACAATTACTAGATGCGTACAACTATATTGTCCATGCACTTCATCATCTAGCAAGATTAGAAGTAATTGATCGGGGATTTCACCCAGAGATTACTGTGTGGAATCAAGTGAAACAAATCGAGCCACAAGTATATAAGCTGTATAATGAATTAATTGAAAGTGATGAGTCATTAGAAAAAAGATTAGAGCTTCTGTTTTTAGCGAGCGATTTTCTTATTCATTCCAAAGCAGCAGTAGGTGCAGCTCATATCTTAACTGTTATGTCTGATGAAGAAACTTGGCAGTATGCTGAGTTGTTAAATCACGAGGAAGTTAGTTTATATGCTGTTGATTTGAGTGTTCTGTTAGAGTTTTTGGTAGAGAAAGAGTTTATCCAAGTGAAGAGAATTGAAACAAAGGGCAAAGGGATTTATCATCGAGGTTATTCTGTTGTGAAAAAGTATTGACTTCACTATTCTGAGGTGATATATTATTAAACGTCGCTGTTAACGCAAAACAAAAACAGCGACGAAGTCATCTCAAATTTAAAACAAAAAGATGTTGACTTTGAGATTTTGAAATGTTATATTAGTAAAGTCGCTTCAGAGCGAAGATGATCTTTGAAAACTAAACAAAACCAAGCGTGCCAACGTTGATTTAATCAACAAAAGCAACAAAAGCAACAAAGTTTTTTTCGTACATTCGTGTACAAAAAAGAGCTAGTCAAACAATCTTATTGGAGAGTTTGATCCTGGCTCAGGACGAACGCTGGCGGCGTGCCTAATACATGCAAGTCGAGCGGATATTTGAGAGCTTGCTCTCAAATGTTAGCGGCGGACGGGTGAGTAACACGTGGGTAACCTGCCTGTAAGATTGGGATAACTCCGGGAAACCGGAGCTA
>NZ_JBHLVO010000024.1:0-76273 GCF_042433335.1 Metabacillus herbersteinensis | reverse complement strand
CTTCGATATAACCCTTCAATTCCTGAAGGAATTGTCTAACTTTTATCTGGGTAATGTGACCATTCCCAAGTTAGGTTAGAAACGTTTCGCACCATTAAATGGCCCGATTGCGGAAAAACTCTATGGTCAATCAACAATTCCTTAATCCACCTTTTAATTCAGATTAATTCAGATGTACTTTTCATTTCACTAAAAAAACACCCCTTTAAATAACCATCTCCAAAAGGGGCAAAGCATCGTAACTTTTTTGCAAACATCGCGACTTTATTCAATACATCGCATCTTTTTTATAAACATCGTGACTTTATTTTAAATCCACAGCAATATCCTTTTTTTATAAAAAAAATGTTAACGTGATCGTTAACATTAATAGTTGAGACTGGAAATCACCTTATTTTGTTTTGTGTATTCGGAAAACATCAAAGACATCGCCTATAATTTCAGTTGTAACGATATCCTTCTTAATGATACCGTTTGAATATCTAACTTCGAAATTAAAAGTATTTGCTCCTTGCCTTAACTGAGTTCCTCCTTCAACAAATGCCTGGTCGTATAAATCACCAACTCTTAATATATTAGTTCTATAAGATAAAGACACAGTTTTGGTATAAAGGTTTCCATTTACTTGGTACCCGCTAAAATACACGGATACATAATCAATTGGATAAGGAGAGACATCAGATTTCAATATATATTTCTCTCCTGAATAAAATTGATTTGGTAGATTCCCTATCATCAGGTGTTTTTCTGTCCATTCAGGAGTATGTTCTACATAGCCCTTTATTTTAAGTTCTTTTGCTGTAAAAGTGGTAGATACTTCATTGTCATCCCGACCATCATCTACTGTGCTTGTTAAAGCATAATCCCCTGGTTCAACTTTTGGGATAGTAACGCAAACCTTTTGACCTGACCTAACATTGTTTTGTTTCATTAATTCCACAGTTTGGTTATTATCTTTTCTTGAATAAATTCCAACATTTAAGAGGTCATTATCTTCATCAGTTGGGGTAGCACATACGTTGACGTTATCGCCTTCCCACACATCCACAGGATCATACCTCATTGTAATTTCAGGTCGTGTATTAACATATATATTTGTTGAAACAGAATTATCTGTATAAGTAGTTTCCTTGACATCTCTCATCGTATTAACATGTAGAGTGTATTCGGTAAGACCTGTTTCATCAGGTGTAAAAGTGTAATAATTAGTTCTGGATTCTCCTTTTCCAAGTGGATCTAGATAAATTCCTCCACCTTCCCATGTGCCATCTTCATATACAGAATTTACATGCCTCTCAGCATCTAAATCTCCATTGTTCGAATAAATAACCTTTGCTTTATATTCTTCTCCTTTAACAAGGTGATTCACTGGGGTATTATCAATGGCTACGATTTGAATACTATCTGCTTTCAAATTAGTAGAATATATTGTTCCTTCATAAACAACTTGGATTTTCCATTTGTCAGCGGTGTAATATTCATTCCAATAATCGAAAACTTGTTTAGACAGACTACCTTTATAAGTAGCAGTACCAGTATAATCCTTTATCGTATTTGGTAGGTTAAAGGTTCCACTATAATTTTGTCTATATTTGTTACCTGTGACAGATTTTCTATATTTTAAATAAACTCCCTTACGATATCGTTGTTCTAATCCTGCATCACTAACCCAAACATACCCATCTACAGCTGTTTTGTAATGCCAAGCAGAATTCCGAGCATCTCGAACACAGCATTCATCCCAATTATAATCAACAAGTGTCCAACCTGTTGTGCCAAACTCACCACCATCAGGACCATAATAATCACTCGGTGGACGAGGTTTGGAATCGCTAAAGTTTTTGGTAAAGGACCAATATTGAGTGCTGTTCGGTGACATATAACCTAATTTGGTATTTCCAATTCGATCATAGTTTTCAGCGCGTCCATAACTAGTACTATAAACAAATGTACTCGCGTTATCGATAGAATACAGCCCTCCGCTTTTAGGTAGAGAGTAAGAAACATTTTGACCGCTGCCCGAATCATAATATGTACCACTAATATTACTTGGTTCAGGAACATCTGACGTCCTTACACGAAACGTAGTATCAGTCCATTGGTTTGTAAGAGTTTTTTTTCTGCCTGTATTGTAGTTCGTTGTCCACGTAACCCCTGTTCTTGGGATACTTCCTGAATACCCATCTTCATTCACATTAAAATTACTAGAGAAATTACTACTGTTTTTATTACTATAAGTTCCAGTCTTTGTTTTTGTGAAATTTCTATTCTCAGTTCGGTATATAGGGTCTTTATGATAGATCTTTTCAAGTGGTGTTAAAATAATCTTTTTTGCGTTTAGTGTACCTGTATATCCACCAGCATCGTATTCATACGTTGCTGGGAAGTTTCCAATCCAACTTTGAGGGTAACTATATTCTCTTTTCTCCTCCCAACCCATCGTACCGGTATATGTCCCGTTGTCGGTTGTAACCGACTTAAGTTGAGAAGCATCAACAATATTCTCAAAGGGATAAATACCAAATAACAAAATTAAAACTAAGGAACAAAGGGTAATTCTCTTCATAAAATTTCTCACCTCCAAGTCTAAATTACTGCCATCCATTTGGATCTAAATATGCCATTGAGAGACCTATTACGGCTACGTTGTTCTTTTTTGTATCTTGATCATAATAAATAACAACATTAAAGTAAGAACCCTCAATAGTTAAACCATGGTCAATGCGTTCTGCCCAGATTTGATTTGCTAAATTAGAATCTGTATCGAACGAGTCTACTAGAAAATCCGTAACGAGATATTCAACCTCACCATCTTCAAATTCATCAGACGGTTCTTTCCAAGAACCAAGTTTCTCTATTTCCTGAATAACTTGTGATTTAGATTTTTTTCCATTCGCAAAGTCTACTAGCAAACCATTTAAAAAGGAAACTTGCTCTCCCTTATATCTGTTAGTCGGATATTGTTCTTGATAGGTTTCTGTTAAACATTTGTTAATTCCACTTGAATTCGGAGGTGGACAGAAGAATGGAACATCTTCTTCTTGTATTTGCATTTCTTTAGCCTTTTTCTTTATGTCGCTTGGTGAAAATTCGGGGGGCAATTCTTTGAAGGCCATATGAGTTTCTCTGTGCTTGGGAAGTTCTATTTTTAAAGTTTCTTCCTTATTGATGAAAGATGCTATAACAAAAATTAATATAGTTAGAATAAATATTTTCTTCATATGAATTTCTCCTTAAATGTTGAAAAGTTCTCGAGTCAGGAGACTTCTTAAAACAAGAAATCTCCATCCTCCAAAATTCTTCTTATTGCCATCCAGTACTTTCAAGATAACCTACCCCTAGGACTGCTACCGTATATTTACTAGTGCTAGAATTATAGTAAACACTTACTTTACGATAAGCATGGTTACCAGGTAATCCTTTTGACATTATGGTTTGCACCATTGCCCCCGCATCACCAGTCGATGTTTGGAATGTATAGGATTGTACACTGTTTATTTCATAATTCAATCCATCCTCTGACCATGTCATTCCTGATAATTGACCATTAGCAGATCCAGATGAAGTTGCACCGCTTGCCATCTTATTAACAAGGTTATTAAAGGTGGACGTCTTCACACCATTATAAGCAGTCATTCCTACTGACCCATTCACTTGCTGAGTTAACGTGTTATCATATCCAGTTGCCTTAGTTGGTTCAGGTTTAGGCTCAGGCTTTGGTTCAGGCTTAGGTGTTGGTTTAGCAACAGGTTTTGTTACAGTTTCTTTTGGTACTTCAGTTTTTGCTGCACTTGAAGTTGAAGCCTTCTGTGCACTAGTGTTATTGCTAGAACTAGTAGAAGAAACGTTTGTTTTGGAACTAGTCTTAGTAGTTTCGTTATCGTCTTTACTACTCGAGTAGGCAATTACTTGAGAAGAATCATTTGTTTTATCGTCAGAATCTGTAGTTTTCTCAGTAGCTTTTTCTTCAGTTGCTTTCTCTTCTGTGCTACTCTCTTCATCCACTTTTTCTGAATCTAACTCTTCATTTACCTTCGATGCTTCATTCATGCTAGTCTTTTCTTTTTGTTTTTCTTGTGCAACTTCCTTAGTGTCAGTACCACAAGCTGATAATACAAGTGTTAGTACAGTAAACATTAGTAGCTTTTTCATAGTCATTCTCCTCTTTTTATAATTTTCATCTACTTTTCCACAAATAAAAAACGATCTTTGGAATACGAAGAAAAAGTAGACACACTTAATGTGAGTCTGTTGATTCCCCGCAATCCAAAGATCGCTGCATATTATCTGAACCTGCTAACCATTAATGGTTGCAAAAAAAAGTAGACTATAAGATACAATACTATTATATAGCAATGCAGGGGGTGATTACCATGCTTATATTTAATTTTAATTACATTATTTTCTAATTGTGAGTGGTGTGAATGTTTATTCTTATTTCATTATGCTTTTATACAAAGGAATAGCTCTAATTCTCTTGAAAGTTGATCCGCACCCTCACTACTTAAAGTGATATTTCCATTAGCTACATTAAAATTACTGGATGCAACTTTTCCGGTAATAACACAAACGTTTTGAGGCTCATACTTCTTTAATACAATCTGTTCTTCAACAACGAAAATTTCAAGTGGGTCCTTAATGTTTATGTTTAAAACTTTTCGTAGTTCTATTGGAATTACGATTCTACCTAATGGATCAGTTTTTCTTACAATTCCAGTGGATTTCATAAAATATCCTCCTATATTTATCACATTTTTAAGTGCTAGTTAATCAAAGTTAGTCTCCTCTTATATCGACTGTAAATGAAGTTTTTCAATAAATCTCCAGTGATAATGAAATAGCTCTTAGTAAACCTCTTGAATATAATTATACCACTAATTACACTGAATGCAACATAAAAACTACTGTACATACTCATAGACCACTGCTTTTCTTATAATAATTCCTGATCCAGCAAAATACCTCGGACTCCTGGTTGATAAGACTGCAATCACACTCGGCCCATTTAAAGTGTCAAGAATATCATAATCTAGGTTGGAATATTGTGTAGGAAAAGAGCTATTGCTATCATCAACAAATTCAATATGTTCTAGAACTATGTCTTCTTGGTAAAACGAATTAGTATTAGGGGAATATAAGTAACCCGCTGCAGATTCTAATTTAAGATTAGCGTTCAAGCTGTCTCTTAAATTATCTAACGCACGCTCTTGATCAAACACAATCCTCCCTTGAGATAATTGTGACTCATCAAGGGCTAGCGCTGCATCGTGGGTAGCGAGTTCTAATGCATTCTTTATTTGTCTTGTAGATGTTCGATCAGAATCAAGGTTATATTGTAATGACATTAACCCAGCAAATATTACTATGAAGAACATCGTTCGTAGAGTATGTGACATACAGTATCCCTTCCTTATTAATCTAAATACTCACTTAGAACCTTTGTGTTTTTTTCAATGGTATTTGGTCCACGGTTAAAGATTTCAAAAATCCAAATTGGCCCACGAGGAACAACGACTTTGCCTTCAATATACTCATTACGTCGAGTCAAGGCTTGTGTTGCAGTAATTTGAATCTTGCTCTCATCAAAATTATAGTGATCCACCAATTCTTGCTTCATATCATTAATAATTTCTGTAGTAAATCTTCCCTCGATAGCTGCTTTCTTAGCCCCTTCTTGTAATACCACTTCTACCGCTTCTCTATGTAAGCTATCAATATACGATAGTAGAGGAACAAACATTATGTTTGCAGCTATGATAAGAGTCATCCATTTTGCTAATGTAGTATTCATCCTGATAGCTCCTTAAAAATAAGGGGGGACTAGCCCCCCTTATCTATTTCTTATTGAGGTAAATCTGCTTGGACGCCTTCAATTTGAACCTCATACGCATCCGCTTCAGTATTAACCATTGCGTAACCCACACCAAATAACAAAATTCCTATACACATAGCAGTTACTGCAATTTTCAAGAAAGTACTTAATGTTTGATTCATTCCAATTTCCTCCTAAAAGTTTCAGTTTTTAATTCAAAAATGAATAATTATTGAGGTAAGTCTGCTTGGACACTTTCAATTTCGAGCTCATACGCATCCGCTTCAGTGTCAACCATTACATAACCTACACCGAATAATAAAATACCAATACACATTGCAGTTACCGCGATCTTTAAAAATGTACTTAACGTTTGATTCATTTCTTTTTTCCTCCAAAAAGTTATTTGTTTTTTAATTGATACTCTTCTTTGAGCGTATCTTGGTGGTCACTATTTTTATCAGATAGAGATTGATAAACAATCCCTATTAACAAAACGGAAAGGACAACTGCTGTAATGCCGAGTGACATAAAAGTTGACAGTGATTTATTCATATAGACAACCCTCTTACTTTAGTTACTTTCGACATAAGTACTTACATCATCAGAAATTTCATCCATTTTTACATAAAGGGCTCCGAATACTAAAGTTCCAATAACTAACGCAGTTATGGCCAGTTTCATAAAAGTACTTAGTGACGTATTGATACAATCACCTCCCTAAAATTATTGACGTGTATTATCCATGATGTATGAAACCATAACAACTATGACTACAAGAAAGTTCAAAATGATTAGAAAGTGTGTAGTCCTAATTGGTATTGATGCTAGATCAGTCGTGATTTTCCAACGTCTTCTATAATTCTCTATTTGGGAACGAACAAACATGTTATTCATTCCTTTAAGAGATTCAATAGCGGTTTCGCGGTCAACTTCGTCAAGTGTTTTCATAACAGATACGAGTGCCTTTGCTTCTTTAGACCCTATTTCACTAGCAAACTTATCTAAAGCTACTTTCGGACCATCGTCGTTGTTCCATCTTGTAAGCAGCTTAGAGATGGAGCTATGAATAACGTCGAAGTATGGTCTCATATTACGAATAATGTTATAAGCATTGATCCTTGTTACGGACATCATTTCTAATTCATTAATGAGAAGGTCATAAAACATAAATATCTCAGCGTTCTTCTTCGCTTGCTTGTAATCAATCACCCGCTTCATGAGATAGACAAAAAGGGTCGGTAAGCTAGGGTGAAACAAGATAAATACCAATATGACTCCTAACATTGCCCAAATACTTGATGAACCATTGAAGACTAGAGGTACAATCACGTAGTTGCAAATTAATAAAAAGATTATTGAGAAAAAAATAGTATGGTATTTTAATCCGTTTAATCCAAGCGGGTAATCAGCTTTTTTTAACCAATCCTCCGTACTAGACTTCGAAGCATTGTCAGCAAGTTTTGCTTTGTTCTTTTGATAAGACTGCCTAACCCTCAATCTGGTTTGAATTCTTTCCGTATTCGAGGATAGACCTGTGTAAATAAGTATCCCCGAGGTCAGACCTAAGATCATTCCCACGGCAAAAATGAAATAGGGAATCACCTTGTAAATAAGGACGGTTTCCTGCAAGTTATATCCCCCCTAGATATCATTCTTTGGACGTTTTAGCATCATGGAGATAAATACAGAAAATACTACTCCGATACTAGCCATCGTAATGACTGACAGTGCCCATGGATTTTGAAATTGTAGCTTGAACCAATCCTGTGGTCCTGCAATAAAATAGCCTAATATAACAGAGAGAATGAATACTGGCACCGTTAGATACCCATTAAATACAGAATCTAATGTATGAGACTTTTCTTGCTCTAACATTTCCTCTGTCTCTTCAATTTGACGAGTCAAAACCAGTAGCGTGTTTAGTACATTTTCGTGATACAAATAGGATTTAACGATAATGTTCCCTAAACGTTTTGCCCATGAACTTCCGGCTGTGTAAACAAAAACAGTGACACTTAATCGTAATTCATCTTCGTTTTTAGATACCTGCAGATCGGAAATTAATTTCAAAAAAACAGTCCTTAGTTGTTTGCTTTCAATTTTCTTCTGAGTTTCTATTAGTGCGTGGTACATATCATAAGAATTTGCATTGTAATTCTGTGTCAGCGATTGAACAATTGATAGAAACTCAGTACCCATCAAAAAGCGTAATTTCCTTAATCTCAATTGCAAAACCATGTACGGTATCATTCCAACGAGTGCACCCAATATTGCAGCAAAGAAGATATCTTTAAATTGGATAAATACGAGAGTTGTCATAAACAGAAACAGTAAGGAAGTAATGACAAGAAATGAGAGAACCTCTTGTTCTGATTTCTCTTTGCTCGTTGTCTTAATCAATAAGTAAATGTGTTTCACCAAAGGTTGACGATATTGAAAGGTCGTTGAAGGTGTCCGATCTGCTCTAACCTTTCTTAATCGATTACGGTATTGCCACTGATTCACCTTTTCTTTAAGTGGTGTTTCCATAATTGACTTGGATGCAATTAGCCCAGCAATTACAATCACACCATAGAGAATATAAAAGATCCCATCTCCCCAAAACCAATGAAATAATCTATCCATCTAGTTCTTCTCCTAAGATTTGTTCCAGTAAGTTGTCTGCAATACGTTCATAGTCTGACATCGGAGATTCCTGTTCTCTTGCACGTAATAACTTAATAAGTTTCTTCGTCTCTTCGAGGTTTTCTTCTGCCATTAAATGCAGAAGTGTTTTAGTGATATTAGCAGAGTAATAGTATTTTTTCGTCACGTTACTATACTTGATAAGATCCTGAGTATAATATGTCCGTTTGTCTGAGTCCCAGATAACTTCCGTAACGCCAATTACTCTCTTTTTTCGTCTGTCTCTATCAGCACTCATGGTGACAATGATGTCTACATTTCGAGAAACACGTTCTAATTCATTTTCGAATTTTCTATTAGAGAATTCATCTAGTATATGACGGGTAAGTTGGGGGGCTACGTTCTTAACATCTGTTAAATGATAAGTGGAATATGCACCACGCTCACCACGCTCACATGCTTGCAAATATCCCTCAAGCTCCATTGAACGAATCTCTCCAACAACGATAAAATCATGTTCCATCCGTAAAAGTCTTGGAACTGCTTTGTGCAAATCCCCCTCTTTTGCTTGAATCTCAAAAATTAACTGATTAGGCAAGTGAGCAGACAGAGCTAATTCAAAGTGTTTTTCCATAACGGCCATAACAAATTTAGGATCACGTTCTCGTAACATAGATTTCATAAAAGTAGATTTAGCAGAACGCACACGTCCAGCAAAAATAATATTAGCCATCGTCCTGGACAAAGCTGTGAATATCTCAATATCTCTTTCTTTAATAGTTCCTAGTCTTGCTTGTTCATAGAGACTAATGTCTTTAACAATAAAGCGCCTAAACATAATGTAATTCTCACGTGCTCTTGGTTTCTGCATCATCGTGATACGACTACCATCTTCTCTTTCAATTTCTAATTCAGGTGTTTGATCATTGATAACCGCATCTTTTGTTCGATTGGTAAATGCACGTTTAACACGTTCTACTACATCAATACTTTCAAATCGCTCTTCTTGTCTAACAAAACTACCATTAATGTCGATCCATAGTTCCCTTCCTCTAATTACTGCAGCCTCTGACTCGGGGTACTTTTCCCACTTATGCAGGATACTGACTCCCCAAACGTCATGGAATATAGCTTCGGCTAGACTCTCATAGAACTTCGGAAAGTCTGTAGAGGTGATATTCTGTTTCATTAGGATCTCTTTTATTTTAGAGATGAAATAACTCATTGATTTTTCATCACCAATTACGGCCTTATGCACTAGTTCAACAAAATGAGTTTCTTTATCGTGCTCTCTGTCTTCCCAAGACTCTTTAGCATCAGAGTTCTTTTTAACACTATCTTGATCTGGACTATTATGAACTTTGTCTAATTCTGCCTTTACAATCTTGCAAATATGACGAAAGGATTTTTTTCTTGCGAAAGTGGTAACGGTAGAAGACTCAAGACCATTCTTTTCTATCGTATCGTTTAACCACATAGAGGGATCATAAGGTTTATCATCTAATCCCATTTGTTCGGTGATACGTTCAATGTCATCAATTGCACGATCTATAGTGACTTCTTTCACCATTCCTTTTCACCATCTTCTTTTTGTTTCTTTTTACTGAAAATCCCACTTAAAAATCCGCGATTATTTTCCAGTGAAGCGGCAGATAAAGGTTTTTCTCTAAGTTTCGCATTAGCAATTATTAAGTTTGATAAAGCGTCAATCGACTTAATGTACTCGCCACCTTCAACCAAGTCATATAGCAACTTCTTTTGACGAATAGCAATTGGACCTAATACTTCAAGATCAGGAAGAGTGGCTATTCTTTGCATTTCAAGCTCTGCTTCTAAATCCTTCTCGTTAATTAGGGACATATTCGTCTGATATTTATTAATTACAAGCATAAAGTCATTTCTACTAGCACCTGAGGGTTCAATTAACTGTTGAAATACATGAGGAAAGTAACCTCTATAGCCTTTATCCTCTTGGCTTGTTATAACAAACTTTAGATTACTTGAAACAAATGCTTGCGCTGCACACGCTGTATCAAAATGAGTCCCCCCATCAATTAAGATAAGGTCAAACATCTCTGAAGCAACCTCGATCAAATGAGCAATTTCTTCATTACGGTAATATCGCTGTAACTTAATATCTCGATTACCTGCTAAATGGTAGAAGTTTTTGTATTGATACAACGATTCACTTAATTTTGCTGGTGTTAGGCTTTGAGTTTTAAGGTCAACTTTTAAATCATTTAAATAACTACCGTTGTATTCTAAGAAATAGTCCGACGGGTCCCAAGCGTTTAAACTAAGAACTAATACTTTGCCTTGGACTCGGTCTGAGATTGCTCTTGCTAGATTCAAAACAGTCGTTGAAACGCCCGCTCCACTATGCGTGCCAAAGAAACTGGCCACCTTCTTACTCGCATATTCCGCTTTGTCAAAGATGATTCTTAAAACCTCACTAGCAACTTGATCAGTGGTGTAGTATTCATTAATTGGAGTAACCTTATACGCTGAACAAAAGCGCTCGATATTCTTAGTGATGACATCACTTTTAACGTCGTATAGTTTATAGAAAATAGGTAGCATAGGAAACTGATCTCGAATGGATTCTAATTCAGTGTAAGGAACAACTTTTCCATCTAGGAGTATGACATCTAAATTAACTGTTGCTTGAAGCATTTTGTTTACTTGGTCAAAAACTAGCGCCGTCTCAATTTGCTCTTCTTTTTGAAAAATTTCTTTATATTTGCTTTCATAACTAACGATTCCAATTATCATCTGACTAAACTCCTTTCTTTAATTGTAGGTAATGTACATTTTGTTCTCGTTTTGAATAACTTCATTCATTAATCTTTGGAAATCTTCTTCATTTAGAATAATTTCCAAGTCTGATATATTGCCTGTCGCGTTCAATCTTTCGTTCTTATTCTTAGCATCTTCTTCACTATCATTGGTAACCTCACGGTTGCTACTATCTTTTGCATATACAACTTTTACATTCTTTAATAGTGGTTCTTTTAACATAGAAGGAGAAACTTTTGGTTTTTGTTTACTTGACACCTCATTGGGCGCAGCGGAAGAAGGGCTATCCGTAGCTTGCGTGTCTGTATAATTCCCAATGAGGTCTTTGCTAATCAAGTAAATATCAATTGTATCTTTTCTTCTTAATGACCCAGGTTTTGCAAAGATCATGTCGCTTACGATCGGCCGAATCGCTTCACCCTCTGATTCGTTTGGAACTATAAGGTCATAATCAATCATCTTTTTAGAAACCATAGAATTACTTACCATCACTTGTGAAGCTTCGCGTCCTAAGATTTCACTTATCTCCTTGGCATAAATAACATCACCGATAAGGGATTGTTTTTGCCTTCTTTCAACTGCTAATTTTGCTTCAGTTATTTCTTCATTTTTCTCGATTGTCTTTCCGGGCTTCACGACAACAACCTCAATTGAGTCGATTTTATCTTTTATAAAAAGGTCGTATATTGGAATGAATAACATGACAGTTAGAGCTGTTAAAATACCTAATGTAATCTTTGTTCTTGGCTTCATGACTTGCCTCCTATTTACTTTCTATCTTAATTTTTTTATTTAACATATTTCTAAAAAATTGAGTGCCTTTACGTTGTTTTTTAATAAAGTCATTTGGCAGCAAGTCTTCGATAATTGGTTGCAATGCTTGGGTAACTTGATTCTGATACTGGCTTATATCATTGATAAATGTTCCAGCATAGTGACAATCAAAAACATGTTTCGGGTTGAAGCAAGGAACAATCGTTTTTAAGTCATCTCTGTAAAGGTTTTGAAAAAACTCATTTTCTAGAATAGAACGATCAAACCGATTTCCAATTAAGTGACTTTTGCTATCATTCAGCACTTCTCTAAAGAATTTTGTTAACACATTATCTGGATCTTCAAGATACTGAATATTTGCAATGTCTGGCTCTAAGATGAAATAAGCATTGGTTGCAATATCATAGATATCCCGGTAAATTTCTTGATGCCAATCTGTTCCGACATCCAGTATCGTGACAGTAGATTGAGAGGACAACAATATCTTTACATATACATCAAATGGGATTTCTTTCATCCCATAGATTGGCTCATTTGAGGGGTGTTTAACAACCATGTTGATATCTTCTAATGTCCAATCGAATATACTAGGTTTCTTAGGATCAATTTCTTTTGTAAACTGATAAAATTTACTTCTATAATCTGGAATGCGTTCATGTCCAATAAAACGATCATAGGAGTAAGCGGAAGAATAAGGACTCTCTATATATGTAACACTTACACCCAAACGTGCTAGTTCCCTAGCCAAAAGATGGGATACAAACGTACTTCCAGAACGGGAGAATGGACTACCGATTAATACGGTTTTAGCCTGTATGGGTACGCCGACAATCTTTTCCACCTGATTAAGAATTTGAATGCTATAATCTCTCTTTACGACTTGCTTATTAACAACCTTAACGGTCTTTTCAACTTTCTTTTCGATTACGTTCTTTACCACATTACGTTTAATTACGTTTCTAACAACTGTCTTTTTTTGCTTATCCCTTTTAAGGTTTGGTGAGTCAGCATCAGATTCAACCTGTGAATCCTGATCTTCCTCCTTTTCTATACTGTCATCATCGTCCTCTGTAGGTAACTGTGATTGTACTTGTCTAGGTTGAGAACTTTGCATAAATTTAGAAACACGAGAAAAACGAGGTTTGTCATTTAACTGATCGATAAGCTCAATCATATCTATTGAATTATTATTAAAAATATCCAATACATTGATTCCAACTAACTGACTCAAAAAGGGATCACCTTTTTGCCTTTCACACATGAAAACAATTCTTATCGCATCATCATAATCTACTCGTATTTTAGAGAAAAACGAAAGCCATTCCCGTTCTCTCTCTTCTTTACCCACATTGTCACTAGGCAAGTAGTAGTCGTGAACAACTAAGATGTCAGGCTTCTCTAAGTCTACGATTTCACTGAGGTAGCGATGGTGCATAACTTCTTGCTCTGGAACAATAAAATCTTTCTCTTGTTTTAATAGGTTGTTACGCAAAATTTGACTGAAATCTTTGTTTCCGATTCCCAGTAAAACTTTCTTCATTGCAAATCACTCCGTTTTTGAACAAAAAAATCCCCGAAAAAATCATGATGATTAAACACTATAAAAAATAGTATTTATCACGATCTTTTCGGGGATTTCCCGCTTATTCCATATAGAATTAGGTGTCCCAGCAATGGGTGTAGCTGGGAACTTCAGAAAGGACTTCTTAAAGAAACTTTAAGAAAGGATGTTCTATCTAAAGCGATTTTATCATTCTCACCATTAATAGTCAACAAGGTTACGAGGTAAAAAGAAAAGAGTGGTAGATGATTAAATAGCTAAGGTCTGAGAGTATCAATAGCACCATTATTCTTATAGTTAACACCTTCTCATTTATCTCTATAGCCCTCTATACAAATGAATGCGCAACGTTTAAGAACAACACGTAACCAAATATGTTATAGTTGCATTTGTGTTTCTTCTACTTTCGGTTAAATTTATACAGAGCAGTACCATTGGAAAACATAGATACTCAGAGTGAATCCTACTTCAAAATATATTATATAACACAGCTAAAATTATAAATTATCTAGATATGAAGGGAAAGGTTATATGAATAAAAAGCGATCCTATAAGCATTGGACACGATTAGAAGAAGTTAAATTAGTGAATCTGCGAAAAGCGGGTTTGAAGTATAGAGAAATAGCAGATGAGATGAACCGCACACCTTTAAGTGTAGAAAAGCGTTATAGAAAAATTACCGAATAACAATAAAATTAAAAAAACCACGTATAGACGTGGCTAGCGCTTTTCTTCGAATAGTTTTACAAATTGGTCTACTAGTTGTGGATCATAATTTTTCAATTTTAAATCTTTAAGTTCCTTTAATGCCCAATCAACAGGGTAGGCTTTTTGATATGTTCTTTCATTTGTCATTGCGTCAAAACTATCTACAATTCTCAGCATCTTGGCATAGAAAGGAATCATATCACTCTTAATACGGTCAGGATAACCTGTAGAGTCATAATTTTCGTGATGATACAAAACTCCCTGCAAGAATTCTTCTGAGAAATTGTATTCTTTTAATAGTTCCACACCATATATAGTGTGTTTGAATAAAAAAGCTCTTTCATCCTCCGTTAAACCTCCTTTCTTGTTTAACACCTCTTTAGGAACAAGAACTTTACCCACATCATGTAAAGCACCTAGTTGATAAAGCTCAATTAGGATAGGTTGAGACAAATTAAGAAATTTTCCAAACTGATATAGGAGATCTGCAACTCGTAAGGAATGCTGAAATGTATACATATCATGTTTCCATAACTGTTCTAAAGGTATGAAAATAATAGTCTCTTCCTCTAAATGGTTCATTCGCTGCCCCCTCTTCTACTTATCAAAGAATTCTAAATGAATTCGTGTCAAAGCTTCTTGTTGAGGTTGGTAAAATGCAGTTCCCAATCCATCCTCTACTAAATCTTCTTCAACACACACCCAAACCTTATACGGATAAGTATCAAGCAAAAGCTGCTTATGAATTTCTTGTGCAACCGATAGAGTTGAAGTATAGATTACTACTACAGATGTATTATCAGGAAATTCATTAACTTTAAGCATTCTCTCTTTTTCGAAGAGTTTTTTCCACCTGTACAGTTTATCCTTTAAAAATCCTACAAAGTTTTGACTCATTTGTGCCCGCTCTATTAAAAAATTAAGATTACCACGAGGTGTTTCAATTTCAGCAACACCCATGGGCTTGGGAACAAGTTTGTTACTTCCTATAAGAGCGTTCCACTTCCAATTACTTACGGACTTAGCTTCAATAAATTTACAGCGTAGTTCATTCATAGCCACATAACGTTGAATGGCACCAATTCCTAACCCATCCCAGCGATTTGGGTCCATAAAAAAGTCTTGATTGTAGTAATGTTTAAGTAGTTTATATCCTGCTATGCCTAATGTGAAGGGTGCTGGAGGCTTATATTGTTCTTCTTCATCTGTGCGAATCCGAACCTTCCAGCGATCTACTAAACCTACACGTCTAAACTTATCTAAGCGTTTTGATACATCTGAGCGGGATATTCGACTAGATAAGTATCTTCTTAGCTGATCTTCGTTGCAGCATATAGCGTCACCTAAAACTTTAAGTATCATTACGTCAGTATCATCAATTCGTTTTCTCATGTATAAAGATAAAACGGCTTCAATTGTCGTGTAGGGTCGATAATCCTTGGGTAAAAATTTATAACCATTTAAAAGAGGGTGATCCCAAAAAGGAACATCCCCTTTCTTATCAAGGTAGTAAGGGTATTCTATTATTTCATCTTGCAGTATATTTGTACTCATTATTCAAACAAGAACCCACCAAGGTCTTTTCGTTTCTTCTTACCACGAGGATACCCTATAATCACGACCTTGCAATGGCGTTTCTTCTTATCAATTTCTTTAATCTTACACGTTACAATATCCCCTACTATTGGTTCTTCTATATTTCGAGGTTTCATCCCTTTTACTTCTAAACCTACGTCTAATTGGACAAATACTCCGTGTATGGAATGAACTGTTGTTACTTTACCTGCTATTGCTTCATCATCTTTCATTAATTGCTCTAATGACTTAAAAGGATCTGCTATAGTAGCCTTTCTACTTACTTGTACAAGTTCGCGCTCTTTATCAATCCGTAAAACCTTTACCTCAATTTCAGTACCTCTTTCAATGCTTGAAGAAATGTCACGTACTCGCCCATGATCCCAATCGTATTTCAACATAAAGCAATCAACACCATTTACGCGAATGAAGATACGCTCAGTTTCTGGATTGAAACCTGCAACTGTTCCTTTGTATATTTTATTGTCTAATTCACCTTTACGTTCCAGGTACTCTAAATCATTCCAAAGGAATTCTTTTTTAATTTCATCTGCCTTTTTTACGCTGACGATAGCTACTTTTTCTTCTAGATCGATATCTTCAATGATAAACTCTTGAATGGTACCAACGAAACCTGTGAGTGATTTGAATTCATGAGAAGAGAATTCGTGAGCTGGGCAGTATGCTTTAATGCCGCCCTCTAATAAGAAAGTTGCGATCTCCATTTCTTTGGGTACGTATTTACCGTTTTCTAATACTTTTCTTGTTTTAATCCCAAGAGAGCGCACCACACCTTTTACAATCTCACGATTACGTCTAGCTCTTGCTAATGTTTCTAGTTCCACATCATTAGTCCAAGACTGATTTAAAACTTCTGTCATTATAGTAACCTCCTAGTTTATTTATTACTTATTATTTTTGCTAATGCTGTGAATAATAGACAATAAAAAACACCCCAAAATAACGTGCAGCAAATCAAAAAGATTGCTACATGTAATTTTGGGGTGTCCCATTTATCATTAAGTTGTCATGGAAATTTTAACTAGTGTCTATTATTACTTGATCTCGGTTACATTGTATAACAAAATTCGACGTAAGGCAACAACCTTCGGAAAGCGGAATTAATTTTACATACAATGGAGCACTCACACCTTCAAATAAACACCTTGGCTATCTATCAATTACTCTATAAGAATAAGTTTCATTCAAATTTCTTTTGGAATACTGGGTTGAAAAATACACCATCACTCTTAATCAACTGAACAAAACCATCCTTTTCAAAAGCTCTATTTTCAATACTATTAGTTGTAGCATGTTATTAAGAACTCGAGTAAATAAAGTTGTGTTTTCACTTTCATTTCGGTTTCCGCGCACCTTCATAACGTATTTGGATTCCTATGTTTTTTTACGTTTTTGGGTCATTCCTTTATCTTTCCTATCCAATGCACAAATTCCAGTAGAGTATAAAAAAAGCCCTTTATAAAAGGACTTCAATTATGCGGATATTCGAGGTTTACACCACTGATAGCTTCACATTGAACATGTGATTCATTTATTATTCAAGATTTCCGAGATAATTTGACTAACGTGTTTGCCACGCATTTGTTTTTCAAATACGACTTTTATATCAGTATCATTAATTGCTTCAAAAAACTTGTTAGCCAATGTAATCTTATCAGTTTCATCTTTTGATAGGAAACGCTCTTCTTTATTTTTAGACTCAATTACGATATTCAAACGGGTACGCCCGTCTTTTTGTTTTACGACATAGGAAAAATCAGGTGAATAAGTTTGTCCATTGATTACAGGAATACGAATACTGTTTTTTGGTATTTTACCGAAAACAATAACTTCACTAATTTCTTCATTAATTGAACTATTTTCATTTGAATCATAGAAAAATTCATTATACAAGTACTTTTCTTGTGGGGTCACATCTAAATACTTGGTCCCAATGGTATGAGCTGCCACTTTTTTTAGAGTGCCGTCAATATTCGTTAGAGCAGTCGGATGAACAGACATATCAATTTTTTTGTACTCAATCGTTTGTAGCATAATGGATGCAATTTTCTCTTGATACTTTTTAATCAAATTGAACGCTGTCTTTCGTGTAAAGAAAGCACTCATTTCAATCGGATCGTTCTCATTATATTCTACTAAAGCTTGATGAATAGTTTGGAACGGAATAGAAGTGGCTTTAGATACTATACGCAAAAAATTGTTGTATGGAATGGTATCAATATATTTATGGACTTCATAAGTACTATTATTTGAATCCCCCATTGTTAGATGTGTACCATCTTCACCTTTTTCGACTTTTCGTTCAACAAATTTGAGGGCATCCATTTCAGCAACTTGTCCACTTTGTAATACTTCAACAAGCAACTGTTTAATTTCATCTTCTGAACCTAGCTTGTAATCGATAAATACTCTCTGGTTAATAGTTTCCCAAAGTTGGAAAAATTCTTTGTAATTACTTTGGCGCACAGTAACGTATTGTTTTGTGGTTCCAGCTTTTCGTACCTTTTCTTTTTTAACCGATTTGTTTAACTCTGGGTATTGTATATAAAGCTCTTCACGTTTTTCTTCTACAATGTTACCATGACGGTCGATGAATCGCTGACTAAATAAATCACCAAAGATTTCATCCTCAGTTTTGTTATACACCTTTGAGAGCTCTTGTAAAAGAATATCTGTAATTTGCTTTATTTGAATAGATGGAGCACTTTCATTGATTTCATTCAACAATTCATCAGCAAATTTACGCTCTGTAAAGTCAACAATATAATTCAACTCAAACTGAGAACTTTTCACACGGAACAAAGCTTCATTAACAGGTAGACGTAAACCCCGACCTACTTCTTGAAGTTTAGATATTTCGCTACCAGAAGAACGTAACTTACAGATAGTAAATACATTAGGATTGTCCCATCCTTCTTTTAGGGTCCACTTTGAAAAAATGAAACGCCTAACATTCCAATTGTCTTCATAACGATAAACTAAAAGCTTTTCTTTGTCGCGTAAAATCTCATCAATTTCATCTTGTATTTTGTCGTCTTTATCAGTGTTGTCTTTTGAAAAATACCCACCATGCGTATCTTGGAGATTTGCTAAACTTTCTTGAAGATAGCTTGCATACTCTTCACTAATACCTTCTTGAAGTAATTCTTCCATTTTTTGTTTAAGTAAAAGCTCAAATGTATTTTTTAGATATGGTGTTCGTCCATCTACCTCACGATAAGCCTTAACCTCGTCAATGAAAAAGAGCGTTAATGGCTTGATTTTTACTGGTAAAGCAAAATACTCTTTCTCTTTCGCAAAATGCTCATTAATAGCTTTTTTCATGAGTACTTCTTGGTAGGTATCAGAAAAAGAAGACGGATGAATAGCTTGATTTTTTTCAAGGACAATTCCGTTAGATAGTTCAACAACACTTTTGTTTAGCCTTTCAATGGAAATATCTCGTAAGTCGGATGAAATAGAAGACAAACTATCTCCTTTTTCTAAACGAAATGTTCGTTCTCTGCTTTCATCAACATACTTGAATGATGCGCTTTTTCCATCTAAACCGACTAATGTTAATTTTGCGTTCTTTCTTCCTTCAAACTCAGGAATATGAATCGCAACTCCTTTAACTAGATCATTGTTAAATGCTTTAACCGCATCTAAATCATAAACAAGATTTTCATAATCTTTATTTCTCCTTGATTTTTCAGGGAATGTTGCCCCGTAGCGAATCATGGATTGAGGGTCGAGCTTCAATAAATTTACATATGATTTCCCTGATCGCTTGTATTTATGAGGCTCATCAATAATAACAAACGGTTTTGTATGAGCTAATAATTCAAAAGGTGATTCAGCACTCCCGAACCAAGAACTATCATCAAAGATTTTGTTCATGGTAACGGAGTTTAACATGCCTGTATTAATGAGTAGAATATGAATTTTGTTGTCAAAGTAAGTGGCACGAACAAAGTTCGAGATTTCTAACGGAAAATATTCACGCTTGTTTTTTGATTTCTTTTGACTACTCAAGACATGTAATTCCATGACTTTTCCATACTCTTCTTTAAAATGAAGACGTGTACTATCTGATTTGAGAAATTGCTCTGTACCAGCTTTAATTGGTAACGTTGGAACTACAATAATGAACTTATTAAGATCATATTCGCGATTCAACTCGAAAATGGTTTTTGTATAAGTATAGGTTTTTCCAGTACCTGTCTCCATTTTAATATCTAAATTAAAGTGCTCATTTAGAACAGGCGTAATGTCCTTAATTCCGTTTTCTTTTTGAATGGCCTGTATATTGTCCAATAGGTTGTCATCATGTAACTCAAAGTGATGATTGGCCATCATCTCATGACGCTCGCGTAATGGAACATCTTTAAAAATATTAATGACTGCTTTTACAGCTTTATCTTGGTGGGGGAGATTACGTTCAAAATTGAATCCCATTTTAATACCTTACCTCCACATGTATATCAGCAGATTTACGCCCATTGCGTAAATGCTTCATGTTGTCATTTAATGAAGCAATCGTCTGTGTAGCAAAACTGTAACCAAAAAGAACTAGCTTGTTGATGATGAACTGCTCTTCTTTTTCGATTTTTTCAATAAGTGTCTTTAAATGTTCGTCAATTGTAAAGTTACCATCTAGCAGGTAAATTGTGTTATCGACTTTGTAAGCTGTATAGTTTCCTAAGTCAATTTCTTCTAAATTGATGTTTAATGGATGACCGTCTTCAAGCATCCATGTCGTAAGAACGGTATCTTTACCAAATTCATTCAAAAAGGTATCGTCACTAACAATAGAACCCTTAAAGGTAAGCATCTTGTTCAAATCATTTTCTGAGACTTGTTCAGTTATTGGTTTGGTCTCAAAAATTTTAAACCCATAATCAATGTCAGCATTCGTTTCTTCTTTTATTTTCTTAGCAGCACGTTTGATACGGTCAATTCCGATTTCAGTAATATATTTGTATCCAGATTGATAAGCTTCAGAGTTTTCGGTGGTCGGCTCTGATATTTGAGCTAAAATGTACTTCCTACCTTCATTATCTTCAGCATTTTGCTGCATAACAGCATGTGCAGTTGTAGAAGAACCTGAGAAAAAATCTAAAACAATTGAATTCTGGCTTTCAGAAATTTGCAGGATGCGTCTAATAAATTCAATTGGTTTTGAATGATCAAAAATCTTTTTCCCATCAAACAGAGCTCGTAAATCTCTTGTCGCCTTTTTATTTCCATCAAGATCGTCCCATAAAGGTGATGGACGTTTGGTTCTTCCTTCTAGATAATATTTTACATATGGCCACCAAATTTCTTTATCATCACGCTTGGTCTTCTTCCAAAGAATATAATCTTCCTTTAGCAATCTCTCGTAAGATTTTTTCTCAAATCTCCAACAACTTTCATATCCTGCAGGGGCAATAGGATAAACCTCATTCCCATCTGGATCAATCACAGGATAATACATGTTAGGACGGTCTCCCCTGCGATCGTTACTTCCTGTTTTTCTCATTTGGTCATATGCATAATTACCACGTTCGTCTTCATTAGCAAATCTTTTTAAATCATGCTCTGTTAAAGGTATCCCACTTAAATCAACATCTAGTGTTTTAGTGTAAACAAGTACAAAATCAAATGAGCTGCCTAATCCTCCGCTATCTTGTCCCGTTGTCTGTCCAGTAGCTCTTACGATATTTCCCTTGGAGTTTTCTTCTCCAAAAATTTCATCACATAATAATTTTAAATTAGTTAATTCATTATCATCTATTGAAATAAATATAGCTCCATCATCAGACAACAATTCTCGGGCAATAAATAGTCTAGGATACATAAATGTTAACCAAGCACTATGCGAACTGGATTTTCTTTCAGTAAAATCTAAGATTCGTTGTGCTTCTTCAATTTCAACGTTCGCTAATTCAGCCAGCTTTTCAGGAGTGAATATGAAGTTGTCTTGGTAGACAAAATCGTCACTACCTGTGTTGTAAGGTGGGTCAATATATATCGTTTTGATTTTTCCAGCGTAAGCATTAACTAAATGCTTTAATACATCGAGGTTGTCCCCTTTGATATATACATTTTGTGAGTCTTTATTTACTTCCAATAAATTATGGTCTAAATCAGGTGAAACAACTGTTTCAGTTTCCAAATTAGCAATAACCTTTGCATATGATTTGCCAAGCCAATTCAAAGAATATCCTTCTTTCACGATATCTACTTCTTCAGCTAATTCCGCTTCTAGCTTTTTGAAATCTAGAGCGCCATCCTTTGTAATGCAATTAGGAAAATGTTTTTGAAATACCTTTAATTTTTCATTTGATATATCTAGATTTTCATTTCTTTCTAATTGTTCACGCATTTACGATATCTCCCTATCATAAAAAAAATTCTATATTAATAGGATAACAGAATAACAAAATACAACAATAGTTGTACAAGTGTAAATTTTCCTTTTCACTATAAAAAGACCCCTTTAGATAACCATATCCAAAGGGGCAAAACGGATTCAACTTTATCTCAAAGCTACTAATACTCACTACAAACGCACTTGTTAATCATTAATGCTTCCAATTAGCATATCTATATCATCGGACGTTACCTTCTTTTTAGTAGGTGGGGTAATAGTTGCTACTTCTTTCTCTACTTCCTTAAGTAATTCCTCTTGATCAATTGAAAGTTTGCTTATTTTTTTTTTAGGTGACACCTTTAAGGTAGCAGAAGGAAATAAATCACTTAATGCATCATCCTCATTAATTGTAGGTGCGTTTTTAAAACTAGGATTCTTTGAATCCACTAATTCCTTTTTTGAATCAACATGTGAGTCACTAACATGTGAATCACCTTCATTCACTGTCTGATCACTCACACCAAATTCAATACCCTCCTTTACTTCATCAGCTATAAGTAAATTAGGGGCATCGACTTTACCAACAAGTGATTCATCCTTTGAAAGTTCGTTTTTACCATTCATACTTCTCAATCTATTTAGTTTCGGACCTTCATCTATTATCCTTACAGGTCGTTCGATATCATATTCGAATATCGCCTCTTCTTCATCAACTTCCTGTACACTCTTACTATCAGACTCGACTCCGTTTACTTCTTCATCGTCATCAACTTCCAACGGCTCTTTAACTAACTCAACAACCTCTCCTGAAAGAAAACGATCTCTTTCCTCTAACCAATACTCTCCATAAGCTCCTTCTACTTCATAAAGGGCTTCCTTAAACTCCTCTTTTGGAACAAAGTTCGCATCTATTTGTCTAACTGGAATCGGTTTGTTGTTTGCGACGATCTTTACAGCAGCTTGGAACGGTTTTTGGAAAATAATATCACTTGGAGACAAGATAGCCTCCTTAGTTTTTGCGTAGGAGTTCCCTCCTCGTGTTGTAGGTGATTCTTGTAAAGGAGAGACAGTCTGTTCACTTTGTGTCTCTTCAAAACGTTCTTTTTCACCAAAAATCTTTGAAAATAATTGTGCGTCAAAATCAGGTATATCACCGTAAACCATTTTATGCCTTAACGTTCCTAGTAAAGTATGCATATAAGTTTCACCATATTTATCTGCTAATTGAGCTACTGTTTGAGCTACAACCGTAACAATCGTTTTATATTTACGAGATTGAGCGGGAAACTCTTTAAATGGCCGATAAATAAAATCCGGGAATTCATCTACTAATATATGATGAAAATTACTAGTATTAGGGGTGCGTCTAAAAACAGCATTTTGCAAACTAAGTAGTACGAGTTTCCCTAGAAGGTTGGACAGTGCGGCCAATTCGCCCTTAGCGGTATTGACGAGTAATACTCCACCGAACTCAAGATGTTTGTCAAAATCAAAGTTTGATTTCCCAAAGAGAACTCTTCTGATCAGTTTATTGGCTCCAATGTCATTTAGAATGTTTCTAAGACCTTGAACATATTCCGCTTTGGCATCATAGTAAGCATCCTCCCCTCTATACTCACCTTCTGTCACTCTTTCTACTGATCCCCCTTTAGCTTTAAGTGGAAGATGGTTCATGTCAAACCACTTATCAATTTGCTTTACAATCTCCCAGTGGTTTCGTTCATCTCTATTCTCTATTTGTTCAATATCTTTAGGGATAGTTGCTTTTAATTTTTTATGCATGACTCTAACTAATATGGGACTTTCGTACATTTTTAAGAGCATATCAAACGTTACTTCTTGATCTGGCTCGTGTAATTTCAACAGGTAAATATAGTGTTTTAGATGATTTCGTTCTGACTGCTGAAAGAAAAAATTACCAGAATCTCCACCTTCAGCAAGTCCTTCAATTACCATAGCAAACGCTTCAGCTACTTGATCCACAGGCCCTTGCATAGGATTAATATTAGGGGTGTTAGGGTTGGTGGGATCAATATAAAAAACAGACTTTTCAGGTATTTTATGTGCTTGAACTAATTGAAAAAGCTTTTGGCATAAGTCATTTGAAGGCTCGATTACAGATATCCCGTTTAAATACATACCCTTTACTTCTTCAGAATTGTAATCGTCCCTGTGATAGATTTCAGGAAAATCATTTATAAACTTCGTCATCCAGTGAAGGTCTTGGTTCAAAATAGGTAATACCAATGCAGCTGTCTTACCAGTACCAATACTTCCTATGATTACGTTGTTAAGCGTTCGATCTTTACCTGGTTGAATCATTAATTCCTGAGTTTCAGAATCTGGACCTAATGTAACATCGGGCCAATGTTCTTCATCTCCGATTTTAAAGAATTTTTGTAAGATTCGAGACTTAAACTCAAACTCCTCAAAGGCTACCTTAAGCGTTTCATTATGCTGAGAATATTGACCGAAAAGCCATATTACAATCAATGTCACGACTATAGGCGGAATAAACATTAGTAATACCATAAGATTTTCGGTATTACCGACTAGAACACCATGCCATACGTTAACGATCTCTAAATTTGCTATCCGGATCTGAAGATATGGAACAATGACGTTATATACAGGAGCTGTGATTAACCATGTGTAATAAAACGTGATTCCAAGTAACATGCTATAAAATATAATCTTTCTCCAAAGAAACGTTTGAAACCTTTTGACTTTCGTTGAGATCAGCCAAGTAATTATTAATAGTGTCGTTGTCGCTGCTAAACCCCATATCGTTGGATATAGCGGGCTACCAAAAAGTACGAAAACAGGAATCTCATTAGTAAACTGACCAACCATCAATAGAAAAAAGTTAGTGATAGCTCTTATTGCTAGAAAAAGAGAAACCAAAAGTAAAAGATATGCAGATAAATAAGGAATTTTACGCATCAATTCATTACTGTCCCTCATATGTACAATCCTCCATTCTATAAGGGGAAATAAACTTATAAAACACAGGTTCACTATTTAAACTATTTGTCCATTCGTTAAAGTCACCTAACAACACATTCTCATATTCAGTACCTATTACATCATTTATCCTCTCCTCGGTCTTTTTGTAGAAAGCAATAATTCTATTAATTTTGATCTTATAGATATCTTCTGCGATTGCGTTAGATAGATTATTGAGTACATGAATATCCTTGACATTACCTTCGTCCATAAGATGGAGAAATACAAACTCATTAAAAGTACCTGAGGTATTACTTAATTTAATAACGCCATCTGGTTTAATCTCTTTTTTAATATCAGGAGGAAAAACAAGATTATCTTGAACAATTTCAATATTGTATTCAAAATTATTGTTTAACTCCCCTAGTACTTTTCCAACAGACAATGCATATTCTATCTTATTTCTTACACTATCGGGCTTTAATCCATGAAGAAGGTTACCTATTGTATCAGATATTCTCTTTAAAGGAAGTACATAAACTGATAAATTTGCTAATTGTAGACCAGGCGTATTAATTAAAAGTTTTTTTAGATTTCCTACTCTTCTGGAACGGTCATCACCATACTTGTTTCTCGTTAAAAAAGTGTCGTCTAAAATAACTATTAATACAATGTGCTCTTGGTCGGGATTTAGTTCACAATATTCTATATAACTTTTCACCTTCATTTGTAATTCTTGAATAGATTCTGTTCCTGTATCCATCTCTATGTTCAAGTGGAGATTTCCATTTTTAAGAATCCAATCAGGAACAATCAATCTGCTTTTAGAAGCGGTATCTACATAAGGGTAATAATATGGATTTTGAGATTTAATATCTGAGCTTATGTTTTTTATACTAGTAATACCCTTTACGACTACTTCTTGTGTAGCTAAGAAGTGCTCTATATTCTTTGTCGATGAGAATTTACTGATTTCAATATCTTTCCACGACTTAGGAATTTTACCTTCTTCAATCAAAACCTTGATACCATTAAAGCCAATTCTATAATAATTGAATCTACAACCTTTTTGCCCTAACGAATATTCGTGTGAATGTACAATGTTATACCTTTTCCATCTGATCAACTTTACTCTTAATGCATCAATTTTCATTTTAGAAACAGTAGAGTGATATTGATGAATCTGTTCAGTTGTTAGCAGTCTTTGTTCGGCAATTGTTGTAAGTAGATACATATCTTCTTCAGACAAAAACACCCCCTGTCTATTCGGACCAAAAGTATGACGTTTTTTTACCACATAAATCCTCCTCAACTAAAAAATGCCCCCATAAAGAATCAAACCTTTTTTCAAGGTTGATTCATTAAGGGGGCATCCCTATATATATGATTTCTTGCTTGCACTTTTTAGAACTTGATTATAGCAGATAATCCTTCGATGTACATCTTAAAATTAAGTCTCTACACATACTTCTAGGGATAAAAAAGAGTTGATTTAAACGAAATGGCATTTTATTTTAGTGTACAGAAGTGAATTTGGGAAATAAACATTTTTAGAAGTAATTCTGGTTATGATACTAATTTCAAAATGGAGTAAAGTCAAGCTTCTAATAGCAGACTAAACCCATGTCGCAGTTGAAACATAACCACAAGGCAATCTTAACGTGTCAATCTTAACGCATTAGATGTTAAGTTTGGAGTGTTATGTTTAACTTGCTATGTTTGGGATTTAAAGATGATTTATAGCTGTAATACTTCAGGGTCTCAAACGATGATTAAATCAAGTCCTCTGCTATAAAGAGTGTTTATCATCTGTTTTGAAGAGACTAGATGACCACCAGACTCTACGACCCTATGCTATTTAAGTAATTGGATTCAATGAGACTAAGAATGTGAGAGGAGGATTTAAGACAAATACATTATTATCAATTCAGTTTTAATAACACACAGTAATTTTTTTGTACAGATTCTATAACTATATATTTATATCAGAAGTTCTTAATATCATTTAAGAGAAAATATAATGAGCCGCTATAATCACTTTAATAATAACCGTTTTTATGTCGGTTATTATAACCGTTATTAAAAAACCCTTGAAACAAGCGGTTTATAACGTTGATAAAATATATGTTTTTCGTATTGACTGGATACATTTACTAATGTATTCTACATATATACGACATTATAACCGTCATAATAACAGTAATAATTGCAGTCAATAACCGTTATTATAGCGTTTTAGAAGGAGGCCTTAATTTGAACAAAGAAGATCTTTTAGATATCCTAAGTGAACGTCTTAATAACGGAATACATATATTAATAGCTTTAAAGGATGGCCCTTTGTTAAAGGAAGAAATTATGGAAAGAGTTAATACTTATTATAAAGAGAAGATGAAAACTAACGAAAATTTAATCGCTTCTAAACACACCTTAAATATTTACGCTGCTCGATTAGAGGGTGCTGGATTAGTCAATGTCAAAGAATTGGGTAGAGCTAGAATGTATTCCCGTTCTGAACTTGCAGATGAGTTAACTGCATATATGAAGCAAAAAAAATTAAGGTAAATTGGAAAGGATGATAGATAATATGACAACAACAATAACTCAACAAAATTTATTAGAACGAGATGATCTACACTTTTCTTTGAAGTTTGGGTACCTGGGTTTAGGTATGGGTGGATGCTCTATCGCTGCTGAGTGCGCTAATGTAAAGACTAATGTGAAAAATGGCCATTTCCCCTACAATGGACTATTAATTAATACAAACAATATGGATTTTGAGAAAATAAATATAATTAACCCCAACATTGAAAAGCTTCAAATAGGTAATGGAAAAGGTGCAGGTCGTGATCTTGAAGCTGGAGAAAAAGCATTTACAGAAGAAAAGGAAAAAGTTACTGGTGCCATAAAAAAACAGTTTATGGATCGTGATTTTATCTGGATAGTTGCTGGGCTTGGCGGTGGTACTGGAACGGGAAGTGTTATAGAGGCTATTAAGTTACTTCATAGCAATGGATTTAAAAAGCGATTCGGATTAATTCTTACGCTTCCAAGAAATAAGGAAGGTTCTACTGTAATAAGTAATGCACTAGAGCGACTTCAAAGAATTTCTAAGGCAATGGCTGGACTTGGATCTATCATTCTAGTAGATAATCAAAAACTATATGATAAATTCATAAAAGAAAATCCTAACTCTACACTTGCCGACTACCTCACTTACAGTAATAACTTTGTTTCTGCTACTCTTCATGAATTAAACGTTGTTACTGCAAGCTTTAAACCATTTGGAGACTCTCACTTTGATTCAAGTGAATTTGAAAATTTATTAAAGACTCCTGGAGTGTTATCTTTATCTAAATACTCTGTTAAGGATTCAAAAATTGATCTTGGAAATGAATCTAGTTATGTCCCAGAATTTAAGGATTCTATCAATAATGGAATTCTTTCGGATGGATATAAATTGGATAACGCAACCCGAGCTGCTGCAAGTGTAATATCAAATAAGCCTACTGCTCAGAGAGTATTCACATTAGGATTCACTGATAAAATTGAAACAATTGTTGATGAAATTGCACCATTAGCAGGAGAAAAACCTATCGCAACATACGTTGATGAAAAAGCTCGTGGTGTTCATTTTTACACTGTATTTGCAGGTCTAAATTTACCTACACGTGTTAATGAATTAGTGGTCGAAAACAATCGTTTAACAGAACTCCAAGATAATAAAGATGATGAAGACGATGTATTAGCATCATTACAAACTTTTAAAAGGAAGAAGAAACAAGTGGACAGTGTTGATGACCTTGATTCTTTATTAAGTGGTAATAGTAATACTATAGATGATTTTGAATCAGAGAGTAAGAAAAAACAAGAGGACAACTATGATCCAATAGAAGACATGTAATTTGAAAAACGCTAGATATTATCTAGCGTTTTTTTACATACAAACGTAATTCCGTAGATACTTAGAAAATATGCTGAGAATATTTAAGTAACTAAGGAAGAAAATAAGCAAAGAGACAATTTCCTAATTGCGATATTATCTTTACGATGCTTAATCGTATAATTCAACCCAAATTTATTATTTGAAAGGTATATTAGCGCAACACCGATTCAGTTTATTCAAGTAACAACAACAGAGTAATTTAAAGCTTATAGCTAAAAAACCCTTTTGGATATAAATTAGCATCTTCAACTTCCTCATCCGGATAGCGAGTAAAAACAGACTCAAACTCACCATTATCGAGAAAGTATTCAATAACTTCAACAATTCGTTCTCGACTTGCAATATCAATTAGAACCATATCGCTTAACCAAAGAAATGATCCGCTATTACATTCGCATGTCTTTGCATTTTTTTCTCTCTAAGACAGAATGTTTTTATACGTGAAGAAACTTGTAATCCACTTAGAACGATCAGAAAAGGTTACAATGACATCAAGATTGTCATCCTCTACATCCCATTCTCCTTCTGCCCATTCTTCAGTCTCAATCCATATATGTTTATTTCTATTATCCTTCAATGAAAAAATCCCCTTAAAATCATTAAGATATCTACACGAAATAGCGGAAATCTAAAAAAATGTTTTTAAAAAAGAGTAAGTTGAAATTCATCCTTATTTACTAAATTTTCAGGATTACTATCCTGCATATCTCCGACTATTTCAAACGTACAATCATTATTATCTTTAGTAATACCTATGATAAAACCTTCTTTTTCCATTGACAGTAATTTAATTGTTACCGGAACTATCAATTTTGGTCTTCCAGATATAAATTTGTCATTTGGTCCACTATGATCATTAATTATTACTGAACATAACTCTCTTGACGAGATTAGTTTCTTAGAACTTATATAATGCCTTATCAAGTCATCTAAATTCTGACTTAATAGATAATGTTTCATCTCTGCACCTACTACTCTTTAATTAATACAATAAATTTAATATAACACAAAATAACACCGCCCTTATGAGACGGTGTTATTTTTACATTATTCATTTTATTAAAGCAAAAGCAGCTGCACTTATTGTAGTTATAAAAGCAACAGCAACTACTACTTTATCTAATTTTTGTTTTGTGCTCTCTTTCAACAGTGTTAACATGCAACTCACCTCAAGTATTATAATTAATAAATAAAGTATATCTATATTATCGGAAAATTGCAAATATATATTTGTGTCCTTAATTAGTTTAATATAAAACGAAAAATTCATATCACGTCAACTGACAACTGAATTAAGCAAAAATCCCTTGAAAAATACGGTCACTAGTTAATCACTTGTCACAAGTGATTAACTATAATGAGCCACTAGTGATATGTTAATCACCGATCGATCACGTGTGATTAATTATAAGTCGTTGCTTGGCAACAACACAAGCACATGTGATTAACTACCAATCATATTCATTCACTTGATTAATGATGAGTGAGTCATCACTGGTATTTTATTATTAATACCTTGTAGAACACTCTCGACTAGTGATTAACAACTAGTTGGTTATACAGCACTAGTGAGAGTGGAGTGATTAACCATTAATAGTTAATGATGCTAATTTTTAATGTATAGAATTTAAGAGTTGCTCAATCTTAACACTTGAATGTATTATATTGCTTATAGTGATTAACAAACGTTGTATCATGAGTGACTAACATATCAACGTTGATTCATCATAAAGGAGGGTGACTTTGTGAGTGAACATATTGAAACAAATGTATGGCAAATTACTGAGTTTGCTGAAAAGATAACCGAAAGTATTGATGGTTCCGTTCATTATAATACTGTCGCGAAGTGGTTTAACAAGTTAGAGAGTATGGGTGTTCACTATGTAAACCGTGCAGTTGGGGAGAAAATCTATGGTGATTTAGACCTTCGAATAGGTATTTTTATCTTTGAAAAAAGAAAAGAAAATTGGCGCTTAGATGTTATATTTCAGAATTTACCTAAATTTATAGAAACGAGATCATTTCCGGAAGAATGGGAAGGGAATACTCCTGGTACGGATCTAGCGGAAGTAGAGGCAGCATTATTTAGAAAGCTGAATGCAAAGGTACAAGAACAACTAGAACAAGCGCATAAGGAAATGCTTAAAGGGTTTGAACAAGTAGCTGCTAGTAGTATTTCTAAGATGTTACCAGAACCTAAATCCAGCCTTGAAATTCGACAAGAAAAGTTTAATAATGCAATGCTACAAATGAAAATTAATAATAAGTTGGAAGAAGAAGCAATTAATAAGTGGAGCGAGCAACCTGAAACCGTTAGGATACGAAAGGTGGGTTTCTTTAGAAAAGAAGAAAACTACGAAGAGAGAGAGAAGTTTATAAGGAATTATAAGAATCAAAACTTTGAGTACGAGCTTGAAAAAGAATTAGGAATAGAAGATGAAAGGTAAGCTAGTACTTAAATTGTACTAGCTTTTTTATATTGTTTGTACCTAGTGATTCATCACTGATCAATTAATGCTTAATTGAGGAGCATGAAATAAGCAAAAACCCGCACCATTAGGTGCGGGTTTTACCGGACAAACAAGCGCATTACTGGCTAGTTCGTTTTTAAATATTAGGTTGTAAAGCTATATTATCATGGTGTTTTTTCTTAAGCAAGATTAATCTTTCGATTTAGAGTTTAAATGACAACGTTAGACAATTTGTGTTTTAATTGTTCACAAATAATGGTGTCTTATGCTATGATTTGTTTTAGGACAAACAAGAGGCCAGAATAAATCAATCAGATCTTCGATGGATTTATTTATAGGGCTAGATTTTTTGTACCTATTTATTGGAAATTTAAGTAAAAAGTAAACTTATAGTCTACAAAAATAATAGAAAAACAAAAAATACACAAAAAAATATCTCGATTGATCTGAGAAATCAACCGAGAAATACTACGCCACACGATTGCTACAACAATCGCTAACATTATTAACCTAAGGATAGTTTACCATTTCTTAAGTTTGAATTCAACATTATAAAAGTAGAATTCTGCAAATAGATACATACAAGGTAAACCAGGACCAGTGGATAGTATTTTCTCGAGACTTGAGCTCAGCGAAGATACTACCCACTGGTCTTTTATTTTGGTAAAAAACGAAAAAGAAAACTCTTGCCCTCAGAACAGAGAAGTGAGAGAATAACCGACTTGTTGACCAGTTCTTTGTAATTAAAGATATTTTTGGTGTAAGAATATACACTAAAATAAATGTGTTAGAGAGGATCGTTAACAAGATGGATATTGTACAAAACACTGAATCAAGTTTACAAGATAAAATTTATACACATGTTGCACTTTCTGCTGAATTTTTACGAGCATTATACAATATTGAACTTAAATATAATTCAGATATTACTTTCCCTATAGTAGAAGAGGGGGCAACTCGAAGCCGCTCACTACACCATCTAACAACTTGTGATATTGTTACTACAATTGTTTTACACGTTGCGTGTAACTCGATAGGGCAAATTCGTGAAACAAATCCTCATAATTTATATACAGAGCGCCTCTGCAAACTCTTTCATGATCCAATTACATATCAGGAGTTTAAAATCTCTTTGAAAAAGCTTGAATTAAATTCACTGATAGAAGTTGTAAAGAATAAATACACTAAGAGATACACTATTCAACTTAACCATTTTTTTAACAAAGAGAAAGAAAGAGTAGAAAGGTATGTTATTGCTCACCCAGTTGTATTTAGTAAAGGATTTACCAATCTATCTATCTCGCATATTAAGCTGTACTTCTCACTTATATGGCAGCAAGGAAATAACAAGGAATTTAAGTTTTCTCGAGTGTTAGATGCTTCAGATCGAATTGAGGCAAAATGCAGTGATGTTATTATGTCTGATTTGAAAAGTATGCTTCATAAACAGCAAAACTCAGATGTTCGGAGAGTTCTATATGACCTTATTAGTTTTCAATTAGTTAATGACCAGGCATTGTTTGAGAAGATCCCTGGGCAACTATTGCTCACTAAGAAGGGAAAGCGATTCTACAAGGTACAGGTGAGGTTGAATCCGTATTATTATTCTCAAGCAAAAAAAGGTGATTTGTACCGTATACCGCTAGAACCACAAGAAACTTACCAAAGAGAAGCCCAATATATTAGACAAGAAATTAATCTTAAAAAGATTGGCGAATTGGAAGTTTTGTATAAAGGGAAGTTATTTAGAGAACTTTTATATATTTTAAAAGATAGATCTAAGGCAGCAATCAATCATTCGATATCAGCAATACAAGAGTATGTTAATTATTACGGGAAATTTCCATATGATCTACAAAACTTTGTTATTCAATCGATAAAACATCTTTCAATTATTAATTATTCAAAGATTGCTCGTGAGGAAGGCCTCCTTAACTACATTACTCATAACAAGGAAAAGCCAATAGACCGAGAAATTAGAATGTTTGATTTTGTCTCTAAGATGAGTTACTACTCCCTTAGAGAGTTTAGAAGAATGTGTAAGATTGCCACACCGATATTAGAAAAATTTCATACTAAAGCAGCAGTCCATGAACCTGCCAATTACGAGGATCATTTTATTGGTGAATTAGATGCAATTAAAGGGATAGGCATTGTTCGACAAATAGCAGTGAGAAGTAATGTAGATCCAATTGAATATTCGTCACTAGAGCAAAGAATTGTGGATCTATTGAAAAGTCTAAGCGAAAAAGAAATAGCGAAATTGCTAATGGAGGGAGTAGCTGATCTCACTAGGTTAGATGTAGTACCAGACCTTCCTAATGATTTTGATCTTGAACATTTTTTAATCAATGAATACAAGTGTTATATTAGGAAAATTGCAATTAAATAATTCACTTCTAGAAACTGTTCTCTAATGTGTAGTGAAGAGGGTTTATTTAGTTTGTTCTAAATGAACTAATGATCACTATATTCGTTAGTGTGCTCTGAAATCTAACTATTTTTAATAATAATTGACATTTTTAAAAATACTCGATAGATAGATGTTATATTTTTGCCTTAACTCACAAAAAAGCATATCTATTCATGTTAATTACCTGAGAAATGTGGAAAATGTGGATATCTATCGAAATTAAACATAAAAAAACAAGAAAAAGTTTGTTAGCATAGTAGAATAAGTTAATAAATAGATGATATATTTAAATTAATGTTATTATGAATTTTCTGAAATCAATACTTCTATTTTTTCGTATGAATAAGAGTATATATATTTGCTTTTAACATAATTTAAATCTCAAAATCTGTTTTTATATGATTAAAAAATGATAGTTCCTTACTACATATAGGGTAAAGACTTTTATAAAAGGGTTTATAATTTAAAAGGGTTTAATCTTTAGTAGTTGTATTTACATTAATTAATATATACGGGGTGATAAAATGCCTTTCGGGTACTCTCTATTTTTAAAGTCTTCTGGGAAAAGTGAAAATACTATTACCGGCTATATCAAAACTATAAATTCGTTTCTTTATTATTTAGACACCCTATATGGTAAGCAAAGGGAATTATATGAAATAACTCCAAGTGATATAAAATCTTTCCTGAAGTATAAGATAGATGAAGGAAATAACATAAAAACTACTAATAAACAACTAGCTACTTTAAAGGGATTTTTTGATTATCTTTGGATAAACGATAAAGTCCCGATTGATCCAGCTGTAAAGATAAAACGTTATACAGATAGTGTTGATGAAAAAATAAGTAATATAACATATGAAATGCTATTAAAGACCTTGAGAGAGGTAAATAGAAATTCCAATTACTCTGTTCTAAGAAAAGTAATCTTTTTATTAGCGACAAAAGGATTAAGAGGTACTGAATTTCAATTCCATAAAGATAGCGTAATTGACCACGGGGATAGTGTGGAACTGAAATTAAAGAAACACTCCATAATCTTAGATGGTGAGGATGCAGGATTATTACTTAACCATTACTACGAATCTCAATTTAATGGATCTACTTTTGTTTTTGTAACCAAAAAACATGATGAATCAATCGTTCCTATTGAGTTAATGTCTATATATACACACTTAAATGCTATAACAGAGGATTATGGATATCCGGATAAAATTACTCTTAACACCATTAGGCATGCATTCGCTTATTATTTATATACAAAAAAGAGGTTTAGTATAGAGCAAGTTGCTAATCTATTGGGGATTGAAAACAATAGTGCTGCTCAATTGATTAGAAATAGTGTCGAGCGTCACATGAAAAAAGAAGTCCTTGAAATTCAATAAATAACAATATAGAATACCTATATAGTATCAAGGAAATTAAAAGTTAATATAAGGGTAAAAGCCCAAATGGATGTAGCTCATGCTGTGTCTATTTGGGCTTTTTTTCGTAAAGGTGGGAAAAAGGAATGTGATTACACATGAAAATTTTAAAGGACTTGAGAATTTAATAATAGCCTCCCTCATAAGTTGCGGAGATGTTACATCATTTAAGGATGAAAATTATACATTGGAAGTCCCTTTTGAAAAGGACAAGTCATTTTATCTATCAAACTATCTTAAACATAATGGGTTATACGATTTTGTTTTAGTTGAACCGACAAAGGGCCAGTTTAAGATTCCACCTAATACTTATCTTAATAAATTAGTGCATCAATGGTACCAAGATGGGAATAAGATCTTTAGTAAAAAGTTAGATCCTAAACTGCTGAATTATCACTCTATTATACTTTGTATAAATTTATTTGGAAGTAGAAAAATAGAAGGTATTTCTGTGCCAACCAATGTAGATAAGAGATTCCTGAGAACAATTACTTATTGTATAGAAAAATGTATACATGTTTCAGTGATACCAGGAAGAGGTCAAATTAAAATTCCTGATGTACCTAATTTATTTATAGATAATGTGGAAGAAATAAATGCAATTGATAGTACAGAATTGGCAAATTATTTGACCAATCAAGAGATAAATAAGTTAATTTTTCGAGTTTCCACATAGAAGGGAGGATTAAAATGAAACTTACTAAAAAAGCCGCAATAGTTCTATTATCTGTTTCGGTGTTATCTGCATGTAGTAACGACAAGTTAATGGAAGAAGTAGAAAAAACAAAGAAGAAGAATTCTGAAAAACAAGAATTGCAGGATCAAAATAAAGAAGAATTGGATAAAAAGCAAAAAGAAATTATAGAGAGTAATGAAAAACCAATTGAAGATGTGATAAAAGAAAGTGAAATGGATAAAAGTAAAGTTATATCCGACGGTACTAATGTAAAAATTAAAGATAATTACACAGATGAAAATGAATTAGCTATCTATGTCGGAAAAGTTCTCTTCGAATTTTATACATTTAGTCAATCTCCTGAAGATTTTTATCAGTTCCTTAAAGATTATGGTTCGCCTAGAATCCACGAAGAAACAGTAAAAGACAAAGATACTGGTGTACTAATCTTTGAAAATGTTCAATCAATATATAAACAGCAAAAAATACAACAAGAATCCTACGTTTTATCTAAGGTTATGTTGAGTAAAAATAAGAAAGAAGGATATTTCTATCGAAAAATAAAGTCCAACAAAGGTGATGAGTATTACATAACCAGCTTAGTAAAAGAAAATGGAGTGTGGAAATATTCAGAGGATAGTCCTTCACCACCATTTGAAGTAGAAGAAGAAAAAGTACTAGACGAAAATAAAGGGGAATAACCAATGAATAAAACGATTGAATCTACTGAGGATCTATTCAAATATACAGATCAGAAATTAAAAGCGCACTTTCAAAACAGTGAATTTTTTAATAAGGAATTTGCAATAATGGTTGCATACTATCGATCAAAATTTGAAGGTTTAATACAAGAAGTAGATACAGAAGGTTTTGATGGTGAGCTCTTCCAGAGCGCAAAGAGTCAATTTTTCAATGGTTATTATATTATAAGAGAATTAATATCGAATAGTGAAACAAAAATTGAGGATGAGTGGTTTAGTCAACCCGAAGGATTACTAACAGAACAAATCCCTGATTTAATAAAGGATTTAGCTCAAGAAAGTTTTGATGATGTTGTAATAACTGATACCATGCACCAGTTTACTATGAAAGCAATAACCAAGTATGAAGATGTAATAAATATTCTAAAACAAATTGCATTTGACATTGTATGCTTAGGAGCTAAACAGGCTATTTTAGACGAGAGAGAAAAAAGAGGACTAATACCCTTCAAAAGTGAAATGAAAGGGCTGTTAGCTAACGTAGAGGACCTTACGTTCATAAATCCTCAACAACACCTTAGTTGTACTGTAATTACATTAGAGGCTGAAATTTGGACACTATCTTGGTGGTCGTCTATTCACACAAATGATAATAAAGCTGGAGAAGTTTCTATCATTACAATTCCTGTAGAAGATAGTAAAAAGTATGCACTTAATATTAATTTGAGCAACCGCATACAAGATAATCAACGCAAAAAGATTTTAGAAGCAATACTTTTTAGTCTTATGGAACGAAATAATGTGAAAAGAGAAGCAATTTCTGTTAATTTCGCTGTGGTAGAGGACTTTTATATCTTAATAAATGAATAAAAAAATGAAGGGGTTGTTGGATCGTAGTTTCAATAATAAAATTATAAAAACGGTTAATATGCACATTGATGGAATGAGTACTCAAGATGATTACACAGGTTCAGAGTTCTTTTCACACAAACAGCAGTTATAGAGTAAAAAAACCAGCTAACGACATTTAAGTTAGCTGGTTTTTCAAATTATTTATAAACAGGCATACTCTTCATATATCCTTCTTTAGCATGGAAAAATGTCATGTGTTTAGAAATTGTTGCACTTTCAAATAGTTCATTCATATAAGTTGCAACAGCCAATGAAGCCGTTCTATTGGTAATCAAACGTTGTGGGTCCATAGATACAAGGTTTGAACACGCTATTTGAGAAGGGGCAATTTCATCATGATCATTTGCAAAGTCAGGAAAAACATCAACTGCAGAGGGTAAAATCGTCTTACCTTCAAGACGAAGACCACAAACTACTTGGCCATCCCAACCGCTTTCGTCATAGCTCTCAATTTCTTCCTTTGTCCATTTATCTCTAGGTCTATCCCGGAAATCATTAGGTACCTTTACACTTCCATTACCTACGTCGAGATAAATACACCTACGAGAGGATTCAAAGAATTCGTGCAAAACTCTACGAGTAAAACTATTATCGACACAGCCGATAATGAGGGGTATGTATAAAACCTCATAATCACTCCCAATTTGCTGATAGTCCGTATTGAATAAATTTTTTAATGACTGAATATCTTCAATATAGGATTCCGAATAACTACTAATCGGAATGTTATAAGCAGCACTGTATCGTTTTGCTAATACATCTGCTTTCTTTTTCCCAATATCCGCTTCGATAAACAACTGATTTTTTAGGTTTTTTTCTTCTACTCTATCAGGATCAACTATTAAATAATGTCCCTTAATTTGAAAAATTGACATCATCTGTGCAATTTGTTGAGTAACATAACCACCATTTCCTCCTGTACCAATTTGACAGATAAAAGGGTATATCTTTGTTTTCTTATAGTAGTGGTCGTTTACTAAGAGACTTATAGTTTTACTCATGTTCAGTTACCTCCACCACACTTAGATCGTGGAGATCTGAAAAAGTAATAAAAGGATTCTCAAAGATTGACCAGGGACTTAATGAAACATGAGAATGAGTTTTCATATCATATGTCCTTACTGTTATCTCTGGAAAAAAGTTATTAATTCTTCCTATAATCGCGTAGATAAGAGGCATAGCATCTCTTTCATTTTCGTCATCTATAGAAGATGGGGAAGGTGACATTACATGGTGTGAATGAATTTCCATAACCTTAATGCATGGTCTTTCCATTACTTTTAATGCTGTAACCATAGGATCTTCCGTTACACTGACTAGGTATCTGCTGGCAGTTTGTCTAGGTATATCCATAAAGAATTCCTTCATCTCTTTATCGAAATAAACATCCGCGTAGAATTCAGTACCGTATCTGTCAGAAAAATACTTGGATACAGCAATAAATTCACGGAGTAAAGTGAACGGGATTTTTCGTGAAGAAAAAGAGCCCCCAGAAGTAGGAGACTCTTTCGTACAATGTTCTTCACTTAATCCTTTTTTCTTTCCTTGAAGGATAATGGACACAACATTCTTTTTCTTTAAATAGACAAGTTGAGCACCCGTATCAATAACTGGGTAATCTTTTTTAAGCCTTTTCTTTAGCTCATTCTCGTCAACCTCTTTATACTCTATAACGCCTTCTTTATTCGGTTTACCAATACCATTCTCCAGTTCTTCAGTTGAAAAGTATTCAGTAATTGCAATGACCTCTGTGTAGAAGTAAATGGTTGTTTGAGTGTTTACTTCAAACTTATCTACTTTAGCTGCAGGAGATGAACTAGAAGTAGCAGTAGCAGAAGGAGTCTTACTCTTGTGCTCTTCAAATTTCTTTGCCATTTCAGCCTGTGCTTTCATGCGTTCGTCCTCTTGGCGTTTCTTTTCTACTTCGTACTCATCTTCAATACCGAATAGTGAAAACATATTTGTTTGCTCTAGGTTTTTTGTCACTTTATTTTCCTCCAATAATTTTATAATATTTTTGATAAGCGATTATTTACTTAAGTGAAAGAAACCATTTATGGTGGTATTCATAGGCATAAGTAAATCATCATTAAACTCTTTATCTTTTAAACTCTCAATTAGTTGTTTCATTGTTTTTGTCTCGGTAGAGATAGAACCATAATCATCATTAAAAGGAGCTGCAAAGAATAAATAATGCATTTTCTCTAATAGTGACAGACATTCAATCTCAGGAAACACATTTCCTCCCATACAAACTTCAGCAGTAGTATGATAGACATTAGCGAAAGGAAAGTAATAGATAGGTGTTTCCCCATTTAATGCTCCGGATTCCTTTAATGCAATAATCCTCAACTTGCTTATCGATTTACCATGAACTTTATAAGCAAAAATCATTCTCGGAAAGCCTACAGTAATCGTATCGTTTCCGTACGTTATTTGCCATTTCCGCTTTGGTAATTCTATAAAAACCTCATGACCGTTAATTGTAGATACAAGTTTCACACAATTTTTCGGTAGGAAAGGTGTTTCATGAGTACTTCCTTCTGTACTAGAATTAGTCAAAGAATTTATGATATCGTTTAAGGACATCTTATATTCACCAAGTACAACACCGTTTGCTTGTTTTTGAATAACCTCTACACAGTCGCTGAAATTACGCAATCTGTCTGTTATCTTGATTAAGAATTCCATTATCTTCACTCTCCAGCAGATGGATTAGTTCATTTGCTTTTCTTTTTAAGTTAATAAGAGATAAAGCTACCTCATATAACATGCCTGGCCACCATATCATCACAGCAATTCCATCTTTGTTTAAGAGTTCAATAATTTCTCCCTCAAGATGTTCAAAGCTATTTGATTCGTCGCGCATTATTAATTTAAACTCTTCACTATATTTGCTATCTAACACTTTATTAAAGATAGGGTCCTGAATTAGATAAGCAGCCTCAGGTATTCCATCCGAAATCATATTTTTCAAATCATCAGAATCCTCAATTTCACCATAATCATAGTAACTTACATTACAGAAGAGTGAAGTAAGGCCTTCAAGGAATATACTAAAGCCTTCATCAGTATTGTATTGAATATCAACCATAAATGAATTATTGCTGAAATTCATAACATCTACACCGGCGTCATGAAAGACTTTTATCATAATTAGATTTCCAATACTTGCCTCAAGAGAACTTTTCTCGTAAATGTCCATTTCCATTTATAACTCTCCTAACTTACTAGATGAAGAATTCGACTTCATCGCTCGTATAGATTTTGTTTTTTGAATGAAACAATCCGTAAACAACAGACTCAATTTCTCTATGAATTACGAATGGATTTTTCGGATCACACAAAAACGTCTCTTCTTCTCCAATATCGCCTAATTCAATAACTTCCATGGCCTCTAAGGCATATTTCGCATCACTAATTGAAAAACTATCAAAATTGATCGAACTTATTGGATCATGATCCCAAATGTGGCGGACGACATTCGCAATACCACACTGATCCGAAGGCTTTTGGTTTTTATCTCGCTCTTTAAGATTTTTTTCAAATTTTGAAAGATCAAAATTCATGTTCTTCCTCCAATATAAAAGGAGAGTCTCATAATGACTCTCCTAAGTTTTTATTAAGTAGTTCGTACTGGCAAAATGAGTTGCAATTCTTCATAAGACTTCTGTTCAGAAGGCACTAAAAGAAAGGGTCTCATATCACCCTGGTACTTAAACACAACCTCATCACAATCAACTGTTTTTAATGCATCGATCATGTACTTTGCTGAAAAAGAGATCGTAAAATCATCTTCTCCTTCAAGTGATGAGTACTGAACTTCATCTCTACCTTTTCCTGTTTGTGCTTGGTGGGTGGATATAGTCAAAACCCCATTAACATGCATTTTAATTACGCCACCTTTACCATTGTCAGCAGCATCCGCTAAAGTCTTAATTCGTTCAAGAGAGTTTAGGAATTCCTTTCGATCTACTTGAACCTCAGATTTAAAATCGTTTGGAATAAGTCTGCTAGTATCTGGGTAATTTCCTTCTAATAATCTTGAAAAGTAAATAGTTTGACCATTTCGAAGTAAAATCATTTGATCTTTAGCAAACAATTCTACGTCTTTTGATAGATCAAACGTTTTTAATACATCATCAAGAGCTTTAGATGGTATTACTATTCTTAATTCCGAAGAATTTTCACAGGTTTGTTTTATTTGTCCTAACCGATGACTATCCGTACAAACCAAGTGAATACAATCCTTTTGAATTTCGAATAAGACACCTTGCAAGATAGGTCTAGTTTCAGAAGTGCTCGCAGCATATCTTGTCTTTTTAATAAGATCACTGAATTGTGTACCTCTAAGCCTTAAATTAGGCTCAGTGGTGTTCACTTCAGGAAGCTTTGGAAATTCCTCTGCATCAAGACAATTAAGTTCAAACACACTTTTTCCTGACTTGATTTTAGTTGTAAACCCCTCTAGGTTAAATTCAACTTTCTTTTTTGCTTTTTTAACTAGTTCTACAATTTGTTTAGGTAGAACGACCTTTCCTGTTTTAAAAACCTCTACACTGTCTCCATCAACTGGAATAGAGTGTTGGATAGTTTCCGAGTTATTAGATGCAGTTAAGCGCAGCTCGTCTTCGTCTACCTCCAATAAAATACCCTGTAAAATTGGAATAGAACTTTTTGAAGAAATCAATTTGGAAACGTTATTTAGAACCTCACTTAAAACCTCACGTTTAATTTCAAATTTCATTTTAAAATCCTCCTAGTGTTTAATTTTTTGTATAAAAAAAGCACAAAAAAGAGGTGATTACCTCCCAATTGTGCTTACTCTCATGGCTTATGCAGTACGTTGTTGCTCTTTTCCTTCTGCTTTGGCCATTTGTATAATTTTACCTACATCATCCTTATCTAACTGGAAAAATAGGCTAAACAATTTATCTATCATAACTTCCGGTTTAACAATTTGAGCGAAATATACTAGTCGCTCATTACTAATACCATAGTTTCTCCCAGCTGAACATACATCATTAACAGGCTTTAATGCTTTGTAATACTCGCGTAAAGCATCAATAGAAGATTTAGTGATATCAATAGGAAGCGCAATAGGATTGTTAGGGTTTGCTCTATTGAAAATTCTAACAATATATCCTGGCTGCTTATTCAAGCCAATTAAAGCTTCAGTACGACCTATAATATCTAAAACATTCTTTGTTTCGTCCTGTGTGTTGTTATGATTTTGTTGGTGAGATTGTTGATTTTGATTAAAACCGCTGCTGTTACTATTATTCTTATTCGCTTTATTTCGATCGTTTTGATTCCCATTGTTAATGTTACTACTTTGATTTTGGTTTTTAGTGATATTTGTTTGCTTACCTGATGACTGTTGGTTACCGTTTGTAGCCTTCTGCTTAAATCCTTTAGGTAAAGCAAAACTAGGTAGTTGAGGTGGTAACCAGTAGCCTTTTAGATTCTTCTTGTCATCTTTTATATAGATAGAATTAGGTTTCTTATCATCAAAAACTGGAACCCATTCTTCTGTGCACTTATAAAGATAACGACCTATTCCCCATTGAACTGCAGCTCTTTTCATAGAGTTGGAAACTGCACCTTTTGTGTCTTCAATATTTGTAATATCAGCACCGTCCCATTTCGTAATGCTTCTTCCATTAAACCATGCTGTAATCCCACAAATAACACCTTTATGCAGCTCTTTAAAACTGTTTTCCCAACCCATCACACCAAAAACATGATCTAAACGAGCTTGAATCGTTCTATTTTGAACGTAAGGTACGACAATCGCTTTCCATTGATTTTGAACTTTTAAAGTACGTTGAACTCTCCATTCAATATCATCTGGTGCAAAAGGCTCTTCTAACATTTTCGTTATTTCTTCGATACTTCTCTCTGTACAATTTTCACCCATTTTAAAACATCCTCTCTCATTTTGTTATATCCATCCATCAATGTTTTTTACGTAAACGCAAAAAAGCCTTTGAAGTTTCATAAATTGATAGAATAGTAGACAGAAATCTACTAACTATACAAAAAATGAACCTCAAAGGCTCCGAAATGTCGTTTAATGAAAAAACCCGCTAACCAAAAGGTTGCAAAAAAACAAAAATAAAAATGAATATGGTGCTATTATACTGGATATTTTTCAAATGCTCAATATGATTATTTAAAGTCAAGAGTATATCTTTTGAAATTATCACCTCTTAACATTTATTATGATTTGTATATGTGCTATAATTTTTACAGACAATTAAAAGATTAAAGCGAAAACCGCTAAACAATACCCTTTACCGAGGGCTATTGTGTAGCGGTTTTTTTGTAGTTATATAGGAAATGGAATAGGGTGAACTTAGGATGGAGAATAAATTCAAAGAGATTAAATTGATCGAAAATGACGTTGAAAGACTCATTATTCTTAGAAAAAGATTAAATAAGAGTCAGTATGAGTTTGCAAAAGATCTAGGAGTATCCGCTAGTTATTTAGGACAAGTAGAAAATTACAAATTTCCATTCTCACACCAATTAAGAGATAGAATCAATGAATACTTAAGAATGGAGCAAGAATTAGATGAAAAAAATCTATTTGGCAATTTCTCAAAATAAGGATGTTGTTATTGCTGCTCTTGAAGGAAAGTACAAAGATTTAAGAATAGTTGAGATTAATGAAATAAGTGCATTAGAACCCATTCTATACGAAGACTATTATCTACTCATTTCCGACAAGTCATTTATAGAAGATATCAATACGATTGATCAAGAACGGTTAAAAGGTCAGATTTGGCATATTGAGAATGAATTAAAAGTAGAACGAATAGATAAGGGACCAATTACATTATTTAAAGAAGTATCAACTTTAACGAACTTTGTGTATATAAAGGATTTACAAAATAAAAAATATTCTATAAGCCATAATTCCTCTAAAGATAGTGAAAAGGAAAAGCCATTAGATAGCAAAGAAAGTCTAAAGGTGCAACAACCAGATCTAAAAACAGAAATTGGAAGTGAATCTGATAATGAAAAGAAAAGGGTTAAAAACGGGAATACCAAACAGTCAACTACCGCTACTTCTCCCAAAGGCAAAGAGATTAGCAGGAATGAAGATCAAGATATTTTAACCGATCCCAAGGAAAATGAATTACCTGATGATGAAGAAAATCTCTCAAAACCAGTAAACTTAAAAGAACCTTATCCTGAATTAGATGGTAGTGTAATAGAAAAAATAGAAGGTGAGTGTCTTTCCAGTGTAGTGGAAGAGTTTATTAAAGAAGATAGTAAATTCCAAAGCACTACATCGAAAGATTCAGATATAGACATTGATATAAGATTTGATAATAGAAGGAACATGAGAATTAACTTTTTTAATGCACCCGACTCATCACCTGATTCTAATAATTATACGATTGGGTTATGGTCTCCTCTAGGTAGAATAGGAGTTACAACGTTTGCAATCAATTTTTCTATCCACTTAGCAAAGAGTGGTTATTCCGTAGCTGTCATTGAAGGATGTACAACCAAACCAAATCTTAAGAATTCCCTCAATCGTTTTACTTCAAAACCCCAAGAGTGGAAATCCTATATTCAAGGACTTATGGACAAAACAGGACAATCTTCTCAAAAGGCCTATTGGAAATATAAAGGTGTACAATGGCTACCCATTGGTCATGAGGATACGTCTAATGAATGGGATGAGAGTATTGTAGCGGATTACTTGAACGACGTTAAATCAGGACATCAGATCGTTTTAGTTGATCTTCCTGCAGGAGAAATGGGAGAAAGTTCACTTAATATTTTAGATCATGTTGATGAATTATGGATATTCGTTGATGGTGCTAATCAAGAAACTAAGTCATGGAAAAAGTACATACAGACTACACTAAATAAATATAGTTTTGACAAAAACCTTATCTACAACATTTACTATGAATTTAGTAAGGTAAGTGAACTTTCAAAAGAACTAGAGATTCCTATTATGGTAAAAATACCTGAATTAAGTAAGGAAGTCTACAGAAATTATAACCAAAGAAAGCCTTTAATTGAGTATGAGGAGCCTTCTCTTAAACTTAAGGAATCCTATGATTTCCTTTCCAAAAAAAATAGTAGGAGAAATGAAAGCACTACCCAAAAATAGGTCGTTTCTTGCAAAAATTCGTTATCTATTTAAATCATAACCTGGTTGCAAATCAATAAAAGACAATGATATATTTTAAACAATTAATCTTCTGTTTTTTATTTTTTTTGCAACCTTTGTGGTTAGCGGTTTTTGATTAAACAATGCGATCTCTGGATCTGTAGATGAGTACATTTTTATGTACCTATTTGTCTACACTCCAAGATCGCTTTTTTTATTTTAAGGAGAGTTGGAGGGTAAACCTATGAAAAGATCATCAGAAAAGTTAAAAGAAATTAAAAAGGTATTAATGAGTTTAGAAGGGTATATACGAATGGGTGCACACGTTAAGCAACGTATGTATAAAAGAGGCTATACCAAAGGAGACATTGTAAGTGCAATAATGGGTGGAGAAATTACTGATATTCAGTATGGATTTAATCATGACATTGGAAGTAACGCTTTTAATTATGTCATTGTGGGTAAGGATAGTAGCTTAAATCCTATTGTGGTGGTTCTATCAGAAGAAGGTAAGAGTAAATTTTTAATCATTACTGTAATGCCACCAATAGATCATAAACGATTTACTGATTGTATTTAATGGGTGTGTTATGAGACGTTAAGAAAGGATGGTTTATGTATGAATAATCAACTTAGAAAAACAAGAATTCCAGAATGGTATGAATTCATGAGAGTGGCTTGTCCGATTTGCGGGAAAACAGGTGGCTGCATGCAACATAAAGATGGTGATGCTGTTGCATGTATTCGTGTTGAAAGTGACAGACCTTTTAGTAAAAACTCAAGTTTACCGAGTTATTTACATATGTTAAAAGGTGAAAAGAAAAGGAAAAAAATAAACGATGAGGAACTCCCTACTTATCATGGGGAGGAAAAGAAAGAAGATAGTGTCTTGAATTCAGTTTTTCAGAGCATGCTAGATTGTCTAGAGTTAAAAGATAGCCATTACGCACATTTAACTTCTTCAACTAGACAATTGTCTGAAGAACAGATCCACACAAGAAAATATCGTTCATTATCTTCACAACCATGGAATGTTGTAAAAGAAATTCAAACAATATTAGGAATAGATGATTTCAGTGGTATTCCAGGTTTTTATCTTGCAGATGGAAAGTACGGAAAGTATTGGACAATAAATGCGACGGATGGTATTTTAATACCTTTCCGAAATCACAAAAATCAAATTGTTGGGTTGCAGTATCGAATTGATAAACCGCCTAATGACGTGAAGATACAAGAACGTAAACAAGGTCTAACTGCTAAAGTGATCGAACAACCTAATATAGTTCAGGTATCTTTTGAAGGTGATATCCTAAGTGAACAAAAACTAGAACTTGACCAACCTATTACAATCTTTTCAAAAGATAAAGAAATACTAGGATGGATAGAGTTAAAAAGAGGTACACGTTATTTTTGGTTAAGTTCAGCAAATAAAAATAAGGGAACGGGTTCAGGTAATCCATCTCCAGTTCATGTTTCAGTTCCTTTAGAAAAGTTAAAGAAATGGGAAGCTGGAACTACACTAAAAGCGAAAACAGTTTGGCTAGGAGAAGGACCGCTTAAAGGTGACATTTCTTGTGATTTCGTGGAGAAACTTTACGATCCAGAAGAAATAGAAGATATCGGAACAACCTTTCTGTCCTTACCTGGGGTTAATCCATGGAGGCTTGCATTACCGATTTTGAAGGAAATGGAAGTGGGACAAGTTAACATATGCTTTGATGCTGATGCTGTAAACAATCCATATGTAAGACAACATTTAATGGATAGCGCTAAGAAAATGAAGGAAGAAGGATATCGAGCAAACCTGATTATATGGAATGGAAAAGACGGAATTGGGCTAGATAATTTATTTTTGAATCTCACCCTTCCACAAATTAAGAAATTATTTTAAAAATTACGGGTGACATCAAAGTTGGTAAATACACATTATAGATGGTAAATTTACATTAAAGTTTTGAATCCTAAATTTCAAAAGATCCCGCGCTGTTTAGGCGTATCGGGGTCTTTTGATATATTCAGTACAAAGGTTATCTAATAATGAAAACCAGGAAATTATATGGTAAAATAAATGTGTTCCGGAGGTACTATATGAATAGATTAAACCCATTGAATGACTTTTTATTCAAGAAATTGTTCGGAGATGAAAAGGATAAAGATATCTTAATAGGTTTTTTAAATGCAATTCTCAAATCAGATATTATAGATTTAAGGATTGAGAAGGAAAATCTGGATAGAGTAAAAGTTGAGGATAAGTTAGGAATATTGGACATAAAGGCTAAAACCAAAACAGGCGAAAAATTTAACATTGAAGTTCAATTGTTAAATCAAAATAATATGATTCCAAGAACTCTTTTCTATTGGTCAAAGCTTTTTGTAGAGGATTTTGAATCTGGGAAGAAGTATTCATCACTTCAAAAAACCGTTACTATCAACATTCTTGGTTTTAGTATGAAGGAATTACAAAATCAACAGTTTCATTCCACTTATACCTTAAGAGAGAGTCAAACCAAAAACTTATTAACGGACTTGCTAGAGATTCATTTCATTGAGTTTCCAAAGTTTAATAAAGTAAACGATAATGTGAATAATCCTTTACATCGCTGGTTATTATTTTTAAAAGATGATATTTCTGAATATAAGTTGAAGGAGGTTATCAGTATGGATATAATTCTCAATAAAGCAGAGCAAAAATTATTAAAACTAAGTGCTGATCCTGAAACTAGAAGAGAGTATGAGTTGCGAGAAAAAGCTCTTACGGATGAAAGAAGTAGGTTATCAGATGCTAAAGTTACAGGGGTATTAGAAGTAGCGAAAAACTTATTGGACAGTGGTATGCCGCTATACGAAGTCGCTAAGTACACTCCGTATAACGCTGAAGAATTAGAGCAATTACTAAAAAAATATAACTAATTTTGTTTTAAAAAAATCACCAGGTTACACATCTGGTGGTTTTTTTTTCTTTGAACTCATTTTACATACCAACTAAACCGTGATTAAACATGAATTTTAACAACGGTAATGGACGTAACAATATTCATACTGAACTTTGAGCGCTTCTTCCAAGTTCAAGACCTTTTTGTTTTCCTACCTCACTATGCTTAAAAAATTCTTGCTTTTACTAAAGAAATCTACTAACATAAAAGTATCAAAATCAATTTAATTACAAGAGCGGGAAATCCCCGAAAAAATCATGAACGGACTAATCTATTAGTCTACGTTCATCATGATTTTTTCGGGGATTTTTTTTGTCCCTTTAAAAAGGAGGTGAGAAGGATGAAAACACTTAAAAACAAGAGCTTTATGATGTTTCTTGCTGTATTAACGCTTACAATCGTGTCATATACAGTAGTTCCTGAATCAGCGAGTGCTTGGTCAAAAGCTGGTATCACTGAAAACTCATCAATAGATAACAGTGGGATTTATGATGACTTAGATTCAATTGTTACGTTCATTATGATTCTAGGTGGGTTTTGGGTACTTATCATGTTAATTATTGGTGGTATGTTATTGTCTGGTTCAAACGGAAACCCACAACGTAGATCCGCGGGACTTGTTTCCTTAGCAAGTTCCTTCGGTGGAGGATGGGTAATAATTAAGGCATATGATATAGCTGGATGGATTTCAGGATTCGGCGCTTAATTAAAAATCCTAAATTAGAACTCTGGTATATCTCGAATACAACACCCCTCTAATTTTTAGAGGGGTCTATTTTTAGAAATTAGTGGGTGAAACAATGAGAAAAGTAACAGTTCCTATAGATATGGCAAGTGAACAAAAAGAGATTTTAGGAATCATTTCGAAAAGACAACTCATCTACATAATTGTAGGGGGAGCATTAATTTATGCGTATATTCCGTTTGTCTTTAATCTAACCTCTAACTACCTAGTGGGTGCGATCATGAGTCTCATTTCTGCAATTCCTGTTTTGGTTATTACCGGGGTTTTAGGTTTTATGAAAAAATTTAAATACAGCTTAAATTATGATTTCTACTTAATTATAAAGTTGGGGTACAAAAATCAAATAGGCACTTGGCGTAAAGGACCAAAAATCTAAAAGAGAAAGGATGATCCCTAAGTGAGAGATATATTAATAATGGGTTTCCTTGGATTAGCAATATGGGTGTTTGCTAGAAAAATGGAGAAAAAGCCGATTTTCCCTTGGAAAGAAGGCTCAACTGAAGAGGGCACAAGATTTGTTCAAAAGAAAGACAAAAAGAAAAAACATTCAGTGGATATTGAACAAGAACCGAAAGTCTTCCAAGAACTAGTTCAAGATATTAAAGAAATCAACAATCACATGATTCGATATAAAGACAACCGCTTCGTTTTATTAGCAGAAGTAGAACCTGTAAATTATTTTTTATTGAGTCAAGCCGAACAAGAGTCAATTGATGTAACGTTCGAAAGATGGCTAGCTCAAATCAATTACAATGTTCAATTCTATCTACAAAATCGATTCATTGATTTGTCTGAACCCATTGAAACTATGCGGAAAAATATGATGGAAGCAGATGACCTTTCTGAAAATGCTAATAAATATGGAAAATCAATGATCGACGATTTAACTAAGTGGCAGCAAGTATCACCTCGATATGAAACTAAACGATATCTTATCTTTACTTATGAATTAAAAACAAATGACATCACTGCAGAAGACAAAGAAGAACTAGAAAACAAAATTGTAGACAAAGCATTTGCTGAATTATACCGGAGGTTAAATACAGCAAAAGGACAATTAAGAAAATCTCGCATGAATGTAGAATTATTAACTAGTGAAGGTATTTGTGAAGTTTTATATCACACATTCAATAGACGAAAAGCAGTTAAAAATAGATTTAAAGATTTTGGTGTTCAAGAAATGTTAGCTCTTTATGTTACAGCTGATCAGGATGATACAAGAATTGAATTAGTAAAGGAGGGCATTGATAATGAGTTTGCTAAAAAACAAGAGCAAGAGCAAGCCAGCTAAAAAGATAAATAAACCTACAAAGATAATTAAAAAGAAGAAAGATACTATGGAAGATCAAGAACTAGAAGAACAATTAGAAGAAATAAATCAACCTACCATGTGGGATGTCATTGCTCCAGATGGAATAAAAATTAATGCTGAAGATTACGGAATGATTAAGCAATCATTAGGAACAACGACTTATTTCAGACCATTTTATATTCCACGCGATGGTTATCCAAGAAAAATGCAAACAAACTGGCTATATTCTATTACTTCAAGTGGTGAAGCAGATGTTTTGGTTGATGTTCATAAAGTCGGTAAGACAGATGCTATTAGAAGTTTACAACGTCAATTAACGATGTTGGAATCCAATCTTTCATTCCAAGTTAAACGAGGAAATATTGATCAGATTAATGACTTGAAAACAAAGATATTCGATACCGAACAATTAATGTCAGAAATTCAATTTTCTGAAAACGATATATACAACGTAGCTACTTTAGGAGCTTTATATGCTCAATCTGAGAAAGAGCTTAACCATTATAGCGAATCTATTGAAGATGAGATGTCAGGACAATTTTTTAAGATTACTAGCACTTGGAGTCGTGTGAAAAAGGGTTTAAGAAGTGTCATTCCTATAGGGAGAAATGAAATATCAGACTCTTTAAGAAACATTGATCGAAGAGCATTATCTACTTTTTCTCCCTTTATAAGTGGTAGCGGCAAGTATCTTGGTGGAGTTCCATTAGGAATCAATAAAATTACAGGACAATTAGAATTTATAAATAGCTTTGGAAACGAGGATTTTCGACCTCAAAATTATAATATAGGAATCACCGGTATTCCTGGGAGCGGAAAATCATTGGCGATGAAACTAAAAATTGCTAGAGAAAAAAGTGGTGCTAATGTTTTCGCATCTATAATTGACCCCGAAGGAGAGTTCGTTTCTTTAACAAAACGACTAGGTGGTATCAACTTAAATATTAGTGAGGAAGAGGATATTTGTATCAATCCTTGTGCAGTAAGTACAACAGATATTTTACTAGAAGATGAGGATGAAGAATTAGATTGGCTCGAGGATAGAGACGACAAGGAAGTTGTGGAAAAAGAGGGGAAAGCATATGTTCGTTTCGTCCCACTTCGCGAAAAACAAAACGAAATTCTTTCCTTTTTTGATATTATTGCTCGAGGTAAAAATAGTGAAGATCAAGGACTTGATGTATTTGAGCGGAACTATTTGGAAGAAGCAATCACATTTGTATTCAATGAACTAGGTATCACATCACACCCAAGCTCTCTATTCGATAATAAGGTAGTTGAAATTGATGGTCAACTCATTCAATCTGCTGTCAGAAAGCCCGAACCTACAATAAGTGATATTTTTTCATATTTATTAGATAACTACGCTAATGACAAAAGAGCAGCACGTTTAATTGCTACGATAAAGCCTTTCTTAAAAGATGGAAGTAAACCAATTTTCGATGGCCAAACATATTTAGGAAAAGGAGTTACCCAATCCCTAGGGTCTGCCCGTCTTGTTAATTTCAACATTAGTCAAATGGAAGAAGGATTCTTACGCCCAATTGCTTATCACGTCATTCTTAACTATCTATGGGAATACTTCGCTAAGAATAGCGATAATGCTACGAAGAAGAAATATATTTACTGCGATGAGCTTTGGCAATTCATAGATAATGAGCAAACAGTCTCATTCTTTGAAAAAGTTGCAAGGCGTGCACGTAAAAGAAACTGTGGGCTATGCTGGGCGACCCAGGATTTTGTTCGTATTTTAGAAAATCCAAAAGCTCGTGGAATCCTTTCTTCCACATTTACAATCTTATTTATGCAACAAAACAAAATCGACCTTAAAAAGGTTAAAGAAAACTTCGATTTGAGTGATGGGGAGATCGATATACTCTTTGGTAATCCTGATAAAGGCGAAAGTATTCTTAGAATAGGTAAAAGCTCCGTTTGGTTGCAGACAAATCCTAGTGAAGATGAACTAACATTTATTGAATCAAATCAAGCGGTATTAGAGGAAATGTTAAAGCGGAAAAAAATGAATCATGGCTAAGGGGTGACCTGAATGTTTGAAAGCATGGGAGACAAATTAGGAGACATATTAAAGTTCGTTTTTGCTGATGTGTATTTATGGATTATAAAGCCCCTACAAGATATAAAGATGTTCGAAACACTTATATACGGTAAAGATGGAGAGGATTTCCTTGTTTTTGGTGTTTTTACGTCGGAGGAAATGGAAAAAATTTTTCAGCCGGGATTAACCTATTTTACGGCAGTTGCCATTGCTACTATTCTAATAGGTGTAATGTTTGGTGGGATGAAAATCTCTAGTGTAGGGATTAATCCTTCTAATAGAACATATGCAATTGAGTTTATGAAAGATTTAGCGATTGTCGCTATTGTGTTGTTCAATCTCCCTACGCTATATATGTGCTTATTTGGCATAAATTACATGATAACGGATTTATTTAATCCTAAAAGTACCGAAGCCTTAATTGAATTCAAAAAGGAACTTGATCCACAAAATAACGATGTTCTTGGACAAGCTCTAATTGGTTTAACACTACTCGGCTTAATGATCTGGGCCAACTTTTATTATTTAATGCGGAAGGTAACATTAATAATCTTAATATTGCTTGGTCCATTAATGGTTGCGATGTATTTAATTCCAGGTACTAAAGGAATTACTGCAGGATGGCTAAAAGAACTAACCGGAACAATTTTTGTCCAATCCATACACGCTGTTATATTTTGGATAATATCAATTCTAGTTACCGACGCTTCAGGTCCTGAAGCCGTTATTCTCTATATTGTTTTCATACCACTTACCGAAGCGTTGCGTTCTTTAATAGGTTTAGGTGGAGATATGACCAACAAACTAAATACAGCTGGAGCAATGCTAGGAATGTCAGCTTTGGCAGGTATGTATGGCAGTGTGAAAGGTGCCATGGGGGATAAATCTGTTATGGGAGCACTGAAAGGTGCCTATAACGGGACTAAAGACTCCAAAAAAGGTCAAATGGACTCTTCTGACTCCCCAGACGGTGTAAAGTCAACTATGGCATCTAATTCAGGGACAGATACTGGATCTAATCTATCAGCAGAAAAAATGCTAAAAGCAGGAGAAATTACAAGCAAGATGGGGAAAGCTGTTTTCGGTATGGCTGGCGCTGTAGCAGGGTCTCCTATGGGACCAGGGGGAAGTATGCTGCTTTCAACAGTTGGATTTGCTGCGGGCGGTGCAGTTGGTGGAATAGCTGGTAGAGTAGGGACTGCAGGAGTATCTTTAGGTACAAAAGGCTTACAACAAGCACTAAAAGGCGGTAAACAAGGTTTTAAAGATGGAAAAGACCTCTTCAATGCCGAATCACTCGCTGATGACAAGTTAGCCAATACACTAGCAGATAATGATACTACTAAATGGGCTAGTGATAATAAAGAACAGTTTATGAAGGATATGAAAGAAAAGTTTCCCGATGCCCATCAAAGTTCACTTGATGGCATGTGGAACAAAAATGTAAGTACTAAGAGAGATGACTTTTTAAATAAAGCCCGCGGTACTGTAGGTGAGTTAAAGAAAAATGATGGGAGTTTTGCAAAAGGTGATGCACTAGCAAGTGCTACTAAAGATAAGTTAACTAATGATTGGGCAAAGTCGAATCGGGATTCATTTATGAAAAATTTTGATGAGAAAAATCCTGTTTCATCTAACATGTCAGAGGCTGGCATACAAGCACGAAATCAAGCGAAATCGGAAGCTTGGAGCGACGCGGTATCTGCTAGGAAAGAGGAATACTCTAAGATTGCTAATATTACAGCGGGAAAAATGAGCAACGGTCTCGATCCGAGTAATGCATATATTAACAAAGATGATTACTCAAAATCGGTTGCAGAACAAGCGTTAGCTTCAGATAAAAAAGATTTCAAATCAAATTATCGTAATATGGAAGATAAAGCAATCGATTCTGCATTTGAGAAGACTAATGGCAGCGAAGCGGCATATCTGGCTAGAGCTAAGAGTGCTAGTAATAGTATAAATACTAAAAGTGGAAATAAAGTTAATGGGGCCGCACTTGCATCTGCTGTGACAGATAAATTAACAAATGATTGGGAAAAATCCAATCAAGATTCATTCATGAAAGAATATGACAAACAAAATCCAATTAATCCAAACATAACCGAAGCAGATATATCGGCACGAAATCAATCTAAATCACAAGCGTGGGGTGCTGCTGTTTCTGAAAAAAGGAAAGAATATTCAAAGATTGCTAATAATGCCACTAAGAAAATGAGCAATGGTAGTGATCCTAGTAGCGCTAACATTGACAGGGAAGAATTTTCTAAATCAGTAGCCACTCAAGCCTTTGCTTCAGACAGAAATGCGTTCAAAACGAACTTCCGTAATTTAAATCCGGGTGCATCGGACAAGGATATTGAACTAGAATTTGAAAAAGACAAGGGAGGCCAAAAGGTTTACCTGACTAAAGCTAAAAATGCAGTAAGTGGTGTGAAAACAGGTCAACTATATGGAAGAAATGACGTGAATACACCTTACCTAGCTTCGCAATTAGCGACCATGAAAACGAATCAGAAGAAAACTCAATTCTTAAATGAACAAAAAGAATCCGGAGTTTCTGAAAGTGACGCTATAAAAACTTGGTCTACTCAAGAACAACCAGGAGTGTATAAAAAGAACCTCCAGGAAGCAAGCAAGCAAATTCCGGCTCACATTCCTTTGGATAAAACTATTATTTCAAACTCTGCGGTTAGAGGAGTAGCTTCAGTAGCATCTGGAGCATTAAGTGGAGTTGTTGCAACAACAGGTGTGAAAGAAATTGGTGGTTTCTTAAAAGATACAAAAGTAGGAAAGGTTGCTATTGCAGGGGCTCAGGGGGCTGTAACTGGTTTTCAACAGGGTGTATCTAATAATTCTGGTTCCGTAATGAGTAGTGCTGTTTCCGCTACAACAGGTATGAAAAATATTATCTCACAACCTCATGTAGCTGAAAATATCTTAGGTAAACAAGAAGGATTTAAGAACGCTATATCTTATACAACAGGCATAGTAGGTGGTATAAGAGGGCATCAAATGGGCGCTAAAACAGCAATGAAAATAAATCCATACAATAAAGCTGTTAACCAACAAGTCTCTGAGGTTTCAGATATCTCTCACCTTGCACAAAGAGATGATGGAAATGGAAATATGCAAATAGCAAAGGGTGCTGTTCAACTTGTAACCACTGGTAATCAATCGTATGTTCAAGTAAGAGACAAAACAGGTCAGACAAAGGTTGTTTCAAGATACGGTGCTGGTGATAGTTCTTTAAAGACAGGCGAGATGGTATACCAAGATCTTAATATTCAAGACGGGGCGCTAGTACAGGATTCAAATGCCTATAAATACGATAGTGCAGGTGGAAAAATCAATATTGGTAGAGCGATTAATGTGAATCCAAGTAAATTACTTGCAAATCGTAATACTCCTAAAACGCCGAGAGTGGTTCAAGAGGTCCAATCGTACAACCAGCAAGTAGATAGTGGTCAGTATTACTCGGATGATATTATTTCAAAAAACATGAAAAATATGAAAATGATTGTTACAAAAGAAAGAAGTTATATGACCGCCCAAGATCAATCAGGGGAAATTTATCGCGTTTCTCCATATGGAGCAGGTGATGCTCGACTTGATAAAGATAAAGAAACAGAAATTAAGTGTATAGTAAAAAATCGAAGAATTGAAAAAGAAGAAAATTCAAGCTTTGCAACCTCTTTACAACCTAAGGACCTGATCCCAACTAAGTCAAACAAGCGACTTGAAAGAAGAAGCGAGTTTGAAGCTATCAGGCATAAATCTTTAGGGGGAACAATGTAATATGGGTTTACGGAAGACTCCTGAAGAAAAACAAGAGAATCCACTAGCTAGAATAGCAAAAGATAAATTAAAGCAGCAAGCTAGTAAAAAGGGGAAAAAAGTTGCTAAGAAATTAGCCAAGAAGGGAGCAAAGGTAGCCGCTAAAGCTCTCAAATCGGCAGGAGTGGCTTTAGCTAAGACCCTTCTCTCACTTTTAGGTGCTGTAGGATTGCCTCTGATAGTAATCGTGGTAGGAATCATTTTTCTAGTAATCATTACTTCTTTAGTGACTTCTTTTATGTTTGGCACTGGTGATGGCTTAGAAGGATCTGAAAGGAATCTCCATAATTATATAGTGGAACAAGCTGATAAAACGGTCGATATGAACAGTTCAATCCAAAGGCCCTATAGAGTTCCACATGAACTCATTGCTGTAGTCATACAGCTTGACGCAATGACAAGAGAGGATGAGAAAAAGGTAATTAATGAAATGTCTGATACTCTTAGTCCCACTTTTATTGAAGGGCGATACAATGAGTGGACTGAGAAAAAAACGCAAGTTTGTGAAGATGGAAATTGTAAGCCCTGGAGTGATGTTAATCGGACGGATAAGTGGGTTACAAAGTTAGATGATGTTGATTTTTGGAATGGTCACACCACATTTATTCATGATCCATACACTACAGAGTGGGAAACAAATACTAAGATCACTTACCGTACTGATACTTGGACCGAAACTGAAACGTATCAAGAAAAAGTAATTGAAGATTATATTGAGTATGTTGAAGTAGCCAGGTATGAATTTGTGGACGTTCCATATACTGAGATGGAATATACATACATTGAGAAATCCCCAGGTATCTATATCTGGATTCAAAGACCTGTCACGAAGTATCGAAAGGAAAAGGTATTGGTTATTGATGTAGTTCCTATTGAGAGGTCGGAACAGAATATTATTACAAAAACTAGAGAAGTTGAAAAATCAAAAGTAGTTGAAATTAAAACGATTACTAAGACAAGACATCAAAAATTTAATACAACTGAATCTAGAACTGAGGACTACGCAAATTTTGACCAAATGTTAAATACGTATGGTCTCGGTATGAATGATAAGAGATTAATAGAATTAAATTACATGTTTAGTAACGGGACGATCGCTTATACTGACTGGTTGTCAGGGAACGCTAACTCAGGATTCGGGACAGATTTTGGTGGTTTTAATGGCACGATCATCCCCGGAAATGGTGTCCCAGCTCAATATTTAGAAATGTATCTAGCCGCTGAAAAAAAATATGGTGTGGATTGGTATACACTAGCTGCTGTTCATTTTGTTGAAACTGGGTTTAGCACACATGCTACGATGGTTTCAGGAGTTGGCGCTCAAAGTCACATGCAGTTCATGCCAGCAACTTGGGTTGGATGGAAATATAATATCGGGGGTGGACTTGTAAGTTCCTCATTAGATATTACTAGTCTGGGTGTTATTAAATCAGGAAATGGATATGGTGTGGACGGTGATGGAGATGGGAAGGCAGATCCTTGGAATCTGTCAGATGCTATATCCACTGCAGCTCACTATCTATCAAAAAATAAATATGCTACTGATCCAAGGGGAGCTGTTTTTCAGTATAACCATGCTAATTGGTATGTAGAAAAGGTTATGAAAAATGCTCAAAAATTCAAAACAGAGGCAGTTTATAAGCCTGCTGATGGTGAGATGCCTACAATAACTGACGGGGACTTTATGAGGCCGGCTGCTGGACCAATCTCTTCTGGGTATGGACCACGTTGGGGTAAGCTACATGCTGGAGTAGATATAGCTAAAAAAGGTACTGTACCCATCGTATCTGTTGCTGATGGAGTAGTTGTACGTTCCTATATGTCTTCTTCTTATGGAAATTGTGTAATTATTAGACATAATATCAGAGGGAAACAATTCGAATCATTGTATGCTCATATGACACATAGAGCAGTTCGTGATGGGCAACAAGTATCGAAGGGGCAGTTCTTAGGAAACATGGGGAATACAGGAAGAAGTACAGGTCAGCATTTACATTTTGGTTTATACTCACCTAATTGGCAGCAACATGCAAACTCTCTTGATCCTTTGTTGTATATCCCGTTAAAATGAGTCTCTAATTATTAGAGACTCACAAATATATTTAACTGGTCATAGACTAAGAGAAATTGACTTATTCCTATGCTGTACATCTCTTTTAACAAGAAGTTGAAGAAGTTGGTTTCAAAATAACAATGTAAGTAGGAGATAAATTGAAAAGAACATTGATACTTAGTGTTACGGTACTCTTATTCATAGCGGGTGTTGGATTCTACTACATTTATAGAGATGAAGAATTGGAAGTTATCGAATTAGCGGTTGCGAAAGAGAATGTAGTTAATGACCTAGAAACGGTAAAAAGCCAAGAAGAACAAATCTTTAAATGGATAAGCTCTAAAGAATTAGATACAGGCCATCTTGAAGGTAAAAATGATGATGTTTTCAATCGCTATCGACAAAAGAAGGGGGTAGTAGAGTTTCTTTTTGCCGCTATTCTTTTAGAAGATCCAAATCACTTTATACAATCGTTTAAAGTAGAAACGGTTTCAGCAGATTTGTTCGAAATGGATAATCCTAATAAAATAGAAGTCGCAGCAGAATTCCTAAATAAAATTTCAAGAAATGGTCAGCTTGAGACAGTCGGCTATGAAGATAAGATAGGTTTGTTTAATTCCGAGTCAAACGAAGCTCAGGTTGATCTGCACTATTCTGATGGAAAAAAGGTCACACTAACATTATCTTTCGAAAAAACCGCTACACACCATGATAAAGATGATGAAATCTATTCAATTACTACCTCACCACTTGAGTTAATTGAGGTAATAGAAAAAAGCACATGATGAATTTTTTTTATTAAAAGTCAAGATATTCCTTAAAACCCTTAATAACATTATATTTCTATTTAATGTCAGACATTATAAGGGGTAAATTATAAAGGATAGATGAGCAGAATAAATTATGCTCTATCTATCCTTTTTTTGTACTACAAATGACCTCATTTACTACAACAAGAAATTGTAATGTTGTTGTAGTAACGCACCCGTTCGTTTAAATCATTCTGGTCCTGATCCATAATGGTTAACTTGATTATGTTGTAAAACTTTTCCTAAATTATCTGCTTGTTTATTTTCATTAGGTGTAGTCATTCCAGATTTCTTTTCAAAATAAACAGCAATACCACCAATAATAACAACCGGTATCAGTATATATATCCAGATCATAATAACACCTCCATAATATAAATATGAATTATTATTATTATATCATTCATTTAACTTTTTTTTACAATTATTCCTTAAACTAAACTGCCCGTTATACTTTCTGTGCATCACCTACTTAAATGATTCAAAGTAACTCGTAACCCATTTTGTATTATTTTCTGCAATATATTCTTCTGCAAGAATTAGTCTTTGTACAAGTTCTTCCTTAGATAATTTTAGATATTTTCTTCGCGTATTATCAATATTTCGGTTTGGTTTTATTTTATGAAACTCAATATTCTCGTTGGTTAGAGAACCATTAAACGTATTATTCTTGCTATTCTTTTTTTGTTTATGAGTTTTACTATGTTGTTTGTAATACTCATATAGTTGTTCGTTTGTACGAATGGTGTTTGGATGAATTCCTTTCCCTTCGGGATCAATTTCTTTTGATAGTTCAGCGATTGTTGTATAAGTGATAGGATCACCTTTTTTAATCAACTGATCAATTGATTGTTTACCTATTTGTACTGAACGACTACTACGCCTTTTATGACTTTCTTTAAGCCAAACTGGTTCATTTTTCAAATTGAATGTCTGGCTCATATTTTTGTTCCTCCCTATATTTTTCAATAAGATCTATTTCTTTTAATTCATTACGTGCGTGTTTTCGCATCGCTTTTGCTTTCTTAACTTCAACCGTTAAATTCATTGCACTATATCGTTTCTCCATATCTTTCGATAGCTCAATAACCTCTAATAACTCGTGTTTCTTTTCAGGTTGCGGGATTTTTGCTTGGCAACCTAAACACGCCATTTTAATTGGGCAGACGTGGTTTGTGACACACGTTCCGCCAATAACATTGTTTAACACGCCAACTTTTTCTTTATATTCCGCAAGATCCTTTTCAAGTTCTTCACCATTTCGCAATACAGCTTCATCAATATCAAGATAGTCAGATATAACATCGTGCAAATCACTTACTGATTGAGCCACTTGGCTTGGTGTAGGCTCAGAGTAATAACCAGTTACGCCTACATCTCTTTGGTGTAATATCTTTGCTACGATGTCTATTGGTACTTTTTGTCGCTGAACAGCTTCGGTTGCAAAAGCGTGACGTAAGGTGAGTTTTCACCACAACAGGTTTCCCTTCTAGCGTTTCAAAATGTTGACCGTGCAATAAAAAGCGAATGCTTGAATAAATAACATGATTTTTAAATGCCTTATTGTGATACTGGAAAAAATATGGTTTAGGTTTGGGGAATAGATGTTTTCGATCTCCGCGATATATTGTACTTGGGATTTTTTCAGAACCGTAATGAGTTCTTAGCATCAGTCCAACCGATTGTATTAATTTCATCGTTTGTTCGCTGATATAAAAAGCTTCTAATTCGTCACGTCCTTTTGGAATTGCGTAAAGAGAAAAACGCAATTTGTTATCAACTTTGATGGTACGGATACATTCTTTCGTGTTACTAATTTGTAATAATTCATTTATTCTTGCACCAGTAGTCGTACATATATCTAATGCTAATAAACCGAAGGTTGCTGCTACATATATCGGCTCTACATCCAACAAAATACCTTCGGCTTTATCTTTATGACGAGAAACAAAAGTGCTTTGTGTGAGTAATCCTTTATGTTGAGAGTCAAATGGGTTAGGATTCCCATTTAAACTTTCATCACCGTAGCCCCAAGAATAAAGCGATTTACGTTTTGCTATTATTTGTTCATCTTCAGTGGTATTTTGAAGCCATTTTCCCAAAACACCTATTTCGAGAATCTCTAGAAACCATAGAGATTCTACATCTTCGTTATCATCGAATCGTTCTGCTTTAATAAACTCTACGAAATAATGATTGTTTTCATATGAATAAGAAGCTGTACGATTTATTGCTGCTTTTACAGTTTGAGTCTTAAACTGGTCTTGGTGTTTTAATACAAACGAAACCTTGTCCCACAGTCGAAAATAAAATCGTTCACCAACCCGTTCTGGTTCATCGTATTGAAACTCTAAAGGTAGTTCTATTTTGGTTGTCTTCGCTTGTTCACAAGCTTTTAAATAGGCTTGTCGTAGTCGATTTATTTGATTCCAGCGAAAGTGTCCTTCTGCTCTGATTTGAGGAAGTAAATGCACAATAGCGTCTGTTTCACTCTTACGAGTGTTTTGTGCTTGGTCTTTAGCAGATTTCGTAAAAGAAAAATCCCTTGAATCGTAAGACGGTATTTGAAATATAAATTGCTCATAATAACCTTGTTGCTCTTTAGGGATTTTGGTTGCAACTCATTTTTTTACTGCATAAGAACAAGATCTGTAAATAGACAAAAAATTAGCCCTCATATTATCTGTATGTTCTTCGAAAATAGAGCCTTTAAAATATTGGTACATTTGCGTTTCAATATTAAGTTCCTCCATTTCTGTTAAATAAAAGTATTCAAACAAATTACTTAATCGTGTGGAAATAATACGGACAACGTTATAATTTGTCTGAACATCTACATTTTTCTCTCTATAAACTAGCAAAGCAAAAAATAAATGGTTGTTCCAAGGCTTGTCTACTACATTATTAATATAGTATTTCAAATACTTTTCCTCCATTTTGTCTAGCACAAAAACGTCTCTTGCATCGCGGTAATGCAAAAGTTGTTCATCAACTTTTTCCAATAGTCTCTCGTAAAAAGGTGATTGAGGTTTAAGGGTTAATATTGTCAGTGTACTCACTCCAATCCATCTAAAAAGTCTTGTAGTTCAGGGTCTAATTCAACAGTTTTGATGCTTTCCAAAACTGTATGAGTAGACTTTTTCTTTCTGTTGTGTTTTGTTTGCTCTATATACTCTTTTTCTAGATCCGCCATATTTTCCAACATTTGATCGTGAGCTTCACGATGCTTTTCTTCATCAAAATAATGTTCGTAAACTTTTATGGTATCTGCATTTTTCCACTTTATGTACTTAATAAGTTCATTTGTCCTTTGTTTAATTTCAGCTTCTGTTTTGGAAGTATTATATATCTCTCGTAACCTTGTAGTAACAAACCAGTGCCGTGTTTTATGCGGATTTAATTTAATCTCGCATTCTTCTATAGCCCTGCTCCAGTGGTAATACCAAGCCTCATATGAAAAGAGTGTCCCTAGTTCCGTAAGGAATATTGGAGCCTCATTTGATAATTCTTCAAAAGTACGTTGGAATTCGTCATATTGGATTCGGTCTTTATTGATGTATCGCATCAGCAACTTTACAGTATCTTTGCTAAATCGAATAAATTTCACTCTTTTGCCGTGACTTCCTTTGTTAAATGCATTGGCTTCTTGAAAATTTTTACGTGAGCGATAATCACCAATAGTTAATTCGATAACCTCTGATGCTCTTGCTCCTGTTTCAAAAAGCATACGAGCTATAACCAATTCCCTCAGTGACCAGTTCACCTTTTTCCCTGCTTGATAGACCTGAGAAGGGAGGTAAGGATCATCAATAATTTCAGGCTGCCAATCTTCATTAATTAGCTTAAAATATGAATCAGTCAGCCTTCTATGTGGTTTAGCATCTTCCGTTCCAGCCTCAGATGGCATACGAGGCTTATCCTTTCTTACACCTTCGGTTTGACTTTTATATTCATCTAAAATCGCATAAGAATCGATCAAAGGATTTGAATAATTGTACTGCTTTAATCGAATAAGAGATTTATAGAATGATTTCAACGCTGATAGAAAACGGTTTACCGTATTAGGGCTTTTGCTTGTACGATTAACAAATCGGAAGGTGTCTTTTTCACGAACTTTGCATCCCATTTCATTCATTAGATAATCTTCAACAGCTGTTCGTATTATTTCAGGAGGTTCATTCCATTGAATGCGTTTGCCTTGGTAGTTACTTGACACGTCTAGCCATCTAAAGAAAGGAAGAAGACATTTCAAATACGAAAGGGCGGAACTTTTGTCTATTCTTCCTATACAATCGTGGTAATGATCTGTCAAAGGAAGAAATGGCTCTCTTTCACCGTTAAAGACCAATAATTCATAACGACTTTCAATTCCTTCAGGACAATAGTGATACTGATAGTTTCCCATAAAAGTTACCCCCTTGCTTTTTACACATTGTTTGCCACCTATTCTTCAAGCCAATTATAAAAAGGAACCTTTCTTTTATAAGGCTCATTATAAGAATTTGTAGCATTACTGATGTCCCGCTGTGCTAAATCATATATTCTTTTACTTTGCTTTTTTGGTAACTTTACAGGAACAGAAGTGGGACTCCAGTTCTCACGAATTGCTTTTTTAATAAATCCGTCAGAATTTTTAACTTTTGTTGTGGACTGCTGCATTATAAGGAGTATCTCCAACGTTCGTTTGATTCCTATAACAGAAAGAACTGATAAAATATCATCGGTAGGAGAAGTAAGGGTAACAGCTTCGTATGCCAATTTAACTAACTCTGTTTCATCGACATCAGATTCCACTTCTGGTTGTTCAATTGTTCCGACAGGAACAACAACTTTGTTTAAATTTAATAAGTCACTTTCAGGAATTTTCCATCCTTCTTTATCGCTATTTCTAAATGAATTAGGTAATTTACCTGAACGAAGCCACCGTTTTATTGTTTCCTCGTGCTTTCCTAGGATTTCGGCTACCTCTTTTACTGAATATATTTTCGTCATTACAACACCCCTCATAAGAATGTATGTTTCAGGAATATACGTTCTTATTATAGTACAACATTATTATTGCTGTAAATAATTAACTATATTACATAGTTGTGGTAGTAAATGAGGTCATTTAGAGGTCTAATAAAAAAAAAGTACACCACTATATATAAGTGATGTACTTAATTTTTATTTTATGTCTGACATTAAAGACAAACACTTACTCTGTGTATAAATAGTTACAATCACTTGTCTTTAATTTTACAGAGTAAATCTTGTGCTTTTTTTATTACCACGATCTTAGCCTGTTTCCAAGAACCGAAAGCTCTATAATAGGTGGTGCTTGAGGGTAACTGGTTTTCCCTGGCATAGTCATTCCAACTAGACATACTAGCGCTCAGGAACGTTTCTGAGTGTTTTAGGGCTATTTTTAAAAGTTCTTCATTAGTAAGGTTGAATTTTTTCTTCTTATTAGAATACTCTAGAATCTCATCCCAATCCAAATGCTTTTTTAATGTTTTATAAGTGGGTAGTTTATGTTTATGGGCATATTCATCCCACTGTTTTCGATTCACTAAATTTTTCCCATGTGTTGTGAGTACATTATGAACTTCCTCAAATGAATACTTAGGAGCACCCTTTTTTGCAGTAAGAGCAAGCTTAGATTCATTTTTGGCTTCGTTCCAAGAGCCGAAATGAACAATGTATGTTTGAGAAGAGGGTAAACCTTGAACTTTTGCATATTCATTCCATGCTCTTTTACTTGTAAAGTATCGAGGGTGGGTTTGTGCAATTTCTATTAAAGATTCTTTAGTATATATTTTCAATAATTTTTCCTTCTTCCGAGCTTTTATTAGTAAGGTAAAACTACTTTTTAATCATTTGGTCATAAATAAACTTCTATCAATAGTATGAATGGTTTGCTTTTTTGTTATTTTCCCAAATATGATAAACTACACCTTCGTTCCCAGCATTATAGTCTGAAATTTCTTGAACATATCTATCGAATTTTTCAGCTGTATCTGCATCTGTAATTAGACGTTTTAAGCGCTCTTTTTGGTTAAAATATTGATCTTGAATATGTTCGACAAACGTACTGTATAAACTAGAAGTATGATAAGTTTCGATCGTTTCTTTTAGTTCTTCAATTAGTCTAGGATCAAGGAAATGTTCAAAAGTCTTGTGTGGCAAATCCTCTAAAATATTAGTGTAAGATGATCTTGAATCCAACTCACTAATCGAGTACCCCTTTTTAATTTCTAATTGGAACTCGAATGTCCATTTATTGTTAATTAATATCTGATTAACTTTACCCTTAATATCCATTTTTTCTCCATAAAAACATTTATTTGAATTATCCAATGGTGTAACAGGTCTGGGGAGTAAAATGAAAATCTCTCTATCAAATGAAACACCTAGCAAAAAGAAACTATCACCTGTAGTAGGTAATCTATTTAATCGATTATAGGCTTCAGTATAAGAGAGCGAATTATCTTCTTTATGATAAATGGGTTCGTCTCTTAACTGCTTATAGGCTTCCCAATCTTTTGAACTTAATTGATCTAATTCTAATTCACGACGATATTCTAAACGAATCCTTTCCTTCTCCACACCCGCATGAATTAAATAGTCTAAAACATTCTTATTTTTTTCTAATCGTTTTTTTTCAGTATACGCCTCGGGATCTCTTTTTTCCTCTTGTTTTTCTTGAGCAAATAGAATTAGCTTGCATAATCCATAAAAAGCAATAAAAGGCAAGAAGATTAGATAAAGAGAAGCTAAAATTACCTTCTGACCAATCTCATTTTGAGAGAAAGCCAATAAACCTACTACAATCCCTAACAAGACAAGTCCTACTATTACGAGCAGAATATAAAGTCCCACTGATGCCACAAAAATATGAAAGAAGGTCATTTCGGGTGCCGTTTCATGGATTAAACCAAGTTTATCAAGTAAAGCTACTATTCCCAAAAACTCAAAAATAGGTTGTAGGTTATCCCAGAACTTAATAGTTAGTATAGCTAGGACAATTCCGATCAATCCCCATAGTCCTGTTTGTTTACCTCTTGAATATTGCAACGCTGCATCAGCAAAATGTAGTATAGTATTCATTATTTTCACCGCCATTTTTCTTTATAAGTGCTTTATAAAGAAATTATACCATTAATTACACCGTTTGTCACTATCTTTTTTTGCTATTATGATGACGTGTCAGTTGACAATAGTGACAGACAACCATAAATAACCAGTAAATATTTTACAATCACAATGGTATAATGACATATGAGGTGATTGTTATTTTTGTATCTCCGATGTTACTAGACAAATATCCCGCTCCTGTGAACGATAAGAGTTGGATCACAGAATTAAAACTAGATGGAATTAGATTGTTACTATCAAAATTCGACAATAAAATAAAATTATATACACGACATAACAATGAAATAAGTTCAAGATTTCCAGAGTTAATAAACCTCGATATACCTAACGGAACCATACTGGACGGAGAATTAATTGTTGCAAATCCCTCTCCCGACTTTGATGCAGTTATGAGAAGGTTTCAATCAAATTATGACACAACACCAGTACAATTTGTTGTGTTCGATATTATTTATTACAAGGGAGAAAAGGTTACGAATATTCCTCTTATTGATAGAAAGGCTCTGGTAGAAGAAGCCGTTCCCTCTGATAATTATAATATCGTTCCATCAAAATGGATTTATGGGAACGCAGTAGAGTACTTTGAATTGACAAAACAAAATCAGTTAGAAGGTATTGTTCAAAAGAAGGCTACCTCCCCGTACTCCATTAATGCCCGCTCACCTAATTGGAGAAAAGTGATTGCTTATTCTTACTATGATTTTGTTTTAATAAGTGGGGTTCGCAAAGAAAAATTCGGTGTTTTACTCACTTCTAAAGAAGGTAAATCATTAGGGATTATGGAGTTTGCGCCACCAGAAGTTAGAAAAGAAATCTACCGAAATAGTAAATTACTCAAAATAGAGGAAAATAAAGACTTTGTTTTTCTAGATCCCCTGATGAAATGCAAAGTAAAATACCGAAACCTTACGAAAAACGGGAAACTTCGAATCCCATCATTTGTAGAGTGGGTATCATAAAGTAGAAAACATTAGAGTCTTGCATTAGTGCAGACTCTATTTTTAATTTGTGTATAATTATAGTGGGTGAAAAAAAGAACGACCAACTCCGATAAGTAGAGATGAATTAAATTATGCTGGTATCACTAATATTTGTAGGGAGGAAGCAGATGATATCAGAAGAAGAAAAGGACATAGCAACTGACTACATATTATTAGGCATCTTAATTGAACAAATAGAAGATGACCTCAAGACATTTCATGAAGCACCAGTTAAGCTCTACGAACCGTACAATAACTTACTTGAGAGTATTCTAAAAGAAGTTAGAAGGGACTTAACTATAACCAAAGCAAAAATGAAAGAACAGGGTATTAAGGTACTAAGCGGAATACCGATTAACGAGGACTTTATTGAATATAAATATTACGTAAGAGGTTACAATGCTCAGTTCCATTTTTTTAATGCTGCATTAAGGAATTATGTCACCAAGAAAATGGGAACATACTTAGGCATACCTGGTTCCTATTAGTTGAGTCTAATATCCACTATATCTTTAAGGTTCAAGTCTGTCCGAGAATCAAATTTATCTAATATGCGCAATGTGAGAAGAACAGGATCAGCATAATGGACAAATCCAATTAATAAATGGAAATTATAATCTTTATAATAAGTAAAGAGTAATTCTTTATTTTCACTCATGGCATATGAGACTAATTCGTTAAATTCATCTAATTTGTTTTCATCTAGATCGGGTTTTTTTTTATGTTCATTTATTTCTTTGTCCACTATAGATAATAGAGCTTTGTGTTCAGGTATAAGGAACGGTTGATACTTAATCAGTTTTCTATCTCTTAACATTTAAAACACCATCTTTCATAAGTAATAGCTCAACTATACAGGAACTCACGTTCGTAATTAAAGGAAAGCTTTATATTGTATTGATCGGATATTAACTAAAAAAATACTTCTATTAAATGAGAGAGGTAATATATTTTGAGAAGATTAGAAATTTCATTAAAAATAGAAACACTGGTTAAAGAGTGCATAGGATCCGTTGAAAAAAAGTGGTTACGTCCTGAAGGAGATCATAATAAATTAGGAGATTCAAATGCAACTCATTTAGGAGGAATTATTGAGGTAGAAGGAATTATGAATAATTGCGGTTTAGCAGCCTTTAGCTCAGCGTTATCACCCTATTATATAAACTGTAACGATGTAGTAAAAAGAGAGTGTATCAATAGCTTTCTAAATAAGTATTATTTTCTTACAAGCCTCGAAGACGATCATTATTGGATCGTAATTGAAGATGCTGCGAGTGATTTTGAGGAATTATTATATAAGTTGGATGTACGAAAATGAAAAAAGCGGTAACCTATTTATGGTTATCGCTCTAGGTGTTTAGTTACTTAAATTAGGTGTTTGAAACCTTAGAAAGCACCAAAGGAATTGTAACTATCTTCAATTTCCAGACTATACTAAAACCCCCATTTTATTTTTTCCTAGACTCTGTCATATTCTTCATAACTTTCTTATGTTCTTTACGATCTAGATTTGTATATAAGGCGGTTGTTTCAATAGAATTGTGTCCTAATTGATCTCGTAACAGAACAATATTGCCACTGCTATTCTTTAAATGTTCCCCAGCAAATGAATGACGAAGTTTATGAGGACTTAATGAACGTTGCCCTTTATTAAAAGCTTTAGAATATCGTTCCACTAGGTTCTGTATTGCACGAACGGAGATAGGTTTAACCGATCCCTGGTAGTTCGTCACAAAGACATAATAGTCTTGAGACTTAGCCTTGTACTTTGCATTCCTAACGCCTAAATAGGCTTCTAAATCCTCTAAGGAGTCTTTTAGAATCTCAACCGTATCTTCTTTACCCCCTTTTCTAACAACATCAATCTGACATTCATTAAAATCAATTGCATCTAGTGTTAAGCTGGCCAATTCACTAACCCTTAGTCCTGTCCCTAAGAATAAAGATAGAATAGCAATGTCGCGTTCCTTATTCTTGGTAAATCGTGATTTTTGCTTACCATCAATTTCCTGTTGATATATATTCTTTACAAAATGTAAAAAGTCAGTAATAGAGCTATCGTGTAGAATTTTCGAACTCATATTCTTGGAACGTCTGCTTGCAGATTCTGAGTTTCTAGCAATTTTTATTTTACTCATAACATTTCGATAAAAGTAGCATTCGCCTTCTTTATTTTCAGTTTCCGTAGTTAAATAGTTAAAGAGAGAGGTGAGAGCTGAAATATTTCGGTTAATAGCCTCATTAGATCTATTTTTTTTAACTCCTTTACGAACTTCAATCTTTTCTTCTCTCAAAAAATCTATGTAAAACTCAAGTTGATCTTTCCTTAATTTCTCTAAGAGAGAGTAGGGGATATCCTTAATAGTTTCGCAATCCGCTATACCTTCTTGAAGCAGGTATAAGAAGAACTTCTTATAGTCATGTAAATAGCCAAGAAGGGTAGAGGGGGAACGTTTTTTTCTTTTTTGTGCTTGAACATACTCGATTACATATTTAGGAAACTCATTAAGATGATTTTCTAATCTTTTTTCATGTTTCTGTTGTTCTAGTGATTGAGAAGCCATTCATTATTGTCTCCTGTCGTTTTTTTGTCGAATTTCACATTAAATATAATTTTAACGAACATTTGTTCTTTGTTTGATAATTATGTAATGATCGGTAAAGTGGTTTCCTCGACATCCTTTAAATACTGATCTGCAAGTTGTTTTAAGGTGTCGAATTCAATCATTATACCGTTGCGGGGTGAAACCTCCCGTAGCCATTTATCGTAATAGAAAACAGCTTCTTGAGCTTTTTGAAAAAAAGGGACATTTTTGTTGAATTTTTTTAACTCTCTATGAGAAAGGAACTTATTTCTAAAATCGATAATTTGATTCCAATATTCAAACCATTCTTCACTGGTCATACCAAGATGACATAATAAACCATCCCGAAAGTTATTTACTAGCTCCTCACTATTAATAGCATGTTTCCAATGCGTATCATTGGATTTAGCACCAAATACCATGCACCATAATGGTACTGCATAAGCCAGGTGACTAGTGGTTGTATAGGTCCAAAAAACATCGGAACCTTTTAGCTTTTTTGAATTTACGATAAGTATTTTATAGTAAGAGTAGTGGAGTGTGAAGTCACGTAATATAGGATATTGTTTACTTATCACAGATTCGTTAATTTCAATGTGTTGTTCTAGCAATACAAATCACCAACTTTAAATTTCGTGTAGGTTGAGGAGAGGATCGTATTTATAATTAAAAATTTACCTCATTAATCTCATAATCATCATCATGCTCTGTTTCCCCAGTAATACAAGTAAAACAACCGTTCCAACCAACTATAGCTTTACCAATAGACCATATTGGATTTCCACATTTCATACACGTTGTCCCATTTTCCTTATCCTTAACTGAACCTTTTAAAGCTTTTTTTATTTCATTTGTATTTACATCTTTGTTATTTTTTAGATAGCTTTTAATAAATTTTTCTATCGATATAGAAACCATGTATTCCCTAATAATCCATATTTAAGTATGATTTGATTTCTGCTTGTAAAAGAGCGGTTTAAACAATAGTCATGATTTAAGGTCATTTGTATCCAAAAATAGCGCCTGTAAATATTAGTTCAGAATCAAATTTTTGTATACTACCTTTTTTAGAATTACTTATATTATTCTTTAAGACTTCAATTAACGTATAGTAATTGTCTTCTATAGCAAGATATAAATCACCCAAACTATTAAAATCATTATTATTTAATCTAAAAATAAGCTCATTTATTGTAGATCTTATATAAAAGTGTAAGTGTTCAATTAATAAATTAATATCTCTTTCAGCTTTTGCAGAATGAACTAAATTATTTCTTACTCGATAAAGTCTTTGAATTTGCCATGTAACCGTATTATAGTGATTTGTCATTAAATCTTTTAATGTTTCACTGTTCATTAGTTCATTTGAAAGTTCAGCTGCTCGTTGTTTAAGTAGGGTATAGTCATTAAGTGAACTAAGAAAGTTAATAGATTCAGATTCATCAGTAAGCATTTCGAAAACATCATTTAGAGAATTAAAATCTTCAGTTTTTATCTGTTTACCTTTTATAATCGGTTTAACCCCAGCGCGATAACAATCATAAAGAAAATTTTTGAACAAATTTTGAACATACCTACTGCACATTATTGAAGGGATAATTTTTTTAATATGTTCAATATTAGACCCATGATGCCCGGTAACTAAAAGGGATTCAACAGAACTCCATAAATTAGAATAGATTGTTTCAAGGGAAATAGCTTTTATCGATAGGTCATACTGTCTGAAAAAATTTATTAATCTCCTGTTATCTCGGGGTAAAATTTTGTCTTGATTTAGAAGATTTATTATAGATTGAATATCATCATTATCCGTTTCAACTTCTAAATCAGTACCTTGTTCTAAAGTATAATCAACGATTTTATCTTCATTTGGAAACACTACAAGTGCATTATCAAAATTCTCCAATTCGATATTAAAATAAGATAGTACTGACTGTCTTATAGCAAGCTGGTATCTACATTTTTCTACCGCTGAGTGGATGTCTTCATAATATGCTTCAGTATTTTCAACTATGTAAAAAGCATCCTCTTGAATATGTGAATTTATACTAACAAATGTTCTAAGTATTTCTTCACCATTTACTACTCTTAAATCTGAAGCCTTTAATTTACTTAAATAGTCTGATTGGTTTCTACTCAGTTTAAAATAACAATGAAAAATACCAGTGTTTGATGTAGTAGAGCTTATAAACTTTTCCCATTTTTCTTCAAATGTTAGATACTTATAAGTATTAGACAAAAAATACAATTTTATTAAACGTGAAAGACTTCTAGGTGACCATCCTAAATGGATCAATTCACTAGCAAGGATTTCTGAATAGTGTTCTACCTGATAAAAATCATTAGAGATTATTGCAATCTCTAAGTCCTTTATTAAGTTTTGTAAGTAAGTATTTGATATAAATCTAAGAGCATTATTTAGTCTGTATTCCAGTTGTAGAAGATCATTTTTATCAGTTGAATTAATTTTTAATCCTTTCAGAAGAGTGGGGAGTAAGTCTTTATAATGTTTTCTAAAGCACAAGTCTTTCTCTAAAAGCTTTTTGGATTCTAAGGTTAGATCTTTAAGGTTAGAGGCTGATATATTTTGTTCTTCTCTTATCAGTTGTAATACTTGTTTTGTTTCAATTAAAATTGTATGTGCATTTCTAAGTCTAAATTGGTATGTATTTATCGTCTTATAAAAAAACATTTCACTCCATTTTTGTACAAATAGGCACTGTGAGTCAGTGGAAAGATTATAAACATTCTTGAGGATTGAGTTATTTAATTTAGCAATCATAAATGATATCTCCTTGCGAACATTAAATTTATTTGTTATTATAAGGTCATACTAATAAATGAGAAGAAATAGAAGGAACTTGGTGCTGAGCGAATGCCTGCCCGAGTTCCTTCATTTCGTTAGCCAGGCATAAAACAGATACTTAATTATGTAATACATATCTTGTTGCGCCCATAAACTTGCGACACGTTATGTATTGCTTAGAGAGAATTACTCACCGCGCTGATTATTTTTAATTAGTAGTGCGTATTGTCCATACCAATAAAAGGACTAGCGATAATTTCTAGTCCTTTTATTATACCAAACAGATATTCTTATTACTACCTTTAATCTTCGTTAAATTGTCATTTAACGCGATTTATACAAAAAAGAGGAGGGTTAACCCATCCTCCCTCTCTTGACGAGTGTCACAAAACTACTTAAAGATTGACACAAATATACTGAAACAAGGATTTAATTGATAAAGATTACGGAGCTTGGGATTTCCTAAATTCAAATAATTAAGTACTTTTATGTGAATGTGAGAATTAGTATATTTTTCCAAATTTTTAACCATACCATAAAGAATCCTTTTCTAGTATTAATAAAAAAGGTTTCCAGTATATTTAAATAATACTGAGAAACCTTTTTAGTCGAATAAAGAAAAAACTGTCTTTAGTCCATCTTAAAGGACGATAAGAATTATTTTATTTTTTATTCTTCATTTTTTCCATATTATTGATGTTATTCAAAGTTTTTAAAGACGAGTTGTAAACGGTGTCTTCGCCAAAAGTCAAGCTTTCTTTTTTACAAAAATCAATAAAATCTCTATAACCTTTGAGGATTGATTTTAATAACTCCTCTTTTGGAATACTTAGTGATCTCTTTACCATTTTACCATTATTGATTTCGAAGTAAAATTGTTTCTGTTTTTTTAGGATGAACACATCAATAGGATATCCTAAAAGGGTGATTGGATACTTATCTTCAGTTGCTTGATTCTTTACAATGTAAGATAAACCATCCCATGTATCCAATAAATCGTCCGTTTCATGTTGATCGGATAGTATACTGTGCTGACCATACGTAACCTTAATATATCCGGGTAAATACTCATTCTGTTCGTAATCTAATACCTTTTGGGCAGCTAATTCCGCTAACGAGTGGTCAATCGGAAGAAATTTAATTTCTTCCTTCGTTAAATAACCTAGCTCTGGAACATAATTAGAAACATAACTCTTAAATTCTAAGCATTCTTTCATATTTATTCACCTTCTTACTTAACAGGATATGCACTACTTACATGCCCATTACTGTTAATTGAAACTTTGTATTTACCACCATATACTTTCGTATTATAAGGTCAACCAGTTATTAAAGTGTACCCTTTGTAAAGGACATTTTTAAAAAAGGTCATGCCACTTGGAGAAGGTGATTTCTGTATTGAACGAGGCCACTGAAAAACTTGCGTTTTTAATTAATAAAGCGGATGTAAAGCTAAAAAGGCGACTTTTTGTTCAACTTTGAACGGAAGGTCGCCTTTCTTTATGTTTCTTTTTACTTTGTTTCTTTCATGAGTGTCATAATTCGTTTCAGATTGACGGCAAATATGACCATCGCTCCTTGTAAATGCATGCCAACGAGACCCGTGGACGATGCAACATCGTACCCGTGTCTATGTTTCAGTTCACTATTTTTCGCTTCAATTTTATAGCGTTCTATCGCTTTTTCTTTGAACGCCTCACTTTCTTGAAATTGGATTTGTTCCTGGTGTTCTGCAGATTTAATTGTGACAGAATAACTCTTGCTTTTAGCGCCTTCTTTATAACATCCATCTTTGAAAGGACAAATTTTACACTTTTCAATATCAAAGTTATAGGTGAGTTTTTGATTATTGTTCTTTCCTTTTTTTCCTGTACGTGCTTTACTAATCGCCATATGGCCAGCCTTACATACGTACATGCCTGCATCTTTATTAAACTCAAATTCATCTTCTTTTTTACGTGTGCCGTATGTGATATTGGGATTTAGTTTTGACACCAATTGTAATTTGTTTTTATTCGCATATTGAATGTTATCTTTTTCTGAATAGGCTGTGTCTCCAATGATTGTATCAATTTCCATCCCAGTTTCGTGGCTTTTTTCTATCAATGTTTGAAGTTGTTTTCCATCATTTTTTTCACCTGTAGTAATAACTGCAGCCGTAATAATACGTTCTTCATTCATTGCGATATGTGTTTTATAACCAAAGAAAGAGGAATCAACCGTTTTGTGCCCCACACGTGCATCTGGATCTTCCGAAAAGGCCAGGTGTTCTTCATAATCTTCGACAATTTCTTTTAAGTAGTGGAGTTTTTCTTTGACGTTAGGATAGTTACGGATCGCCTCTTCATTTTCAACGGTTTGAATAACTTTTTGACAATACGTTATCTCATCTGATAGTTCATCCGTCGTTGATTTTGGTGGGAATTTTTCTTTCATCTTTTCATCAACTTGATAAACGCTTTTACGAAGTAACTTGGATTTCTCCATAAGAAATTCTTTCGGTGATTTTTGATTATAGCGTGCTTTTGTATGTGTAGCATCGACAATGATAGATTTACTTTGGATGAGTTCTTTTTCAAGTGAGATTTCAACTGTTTTTTGAATAAGCATGTCTAATAAGCCCACATCTTTTAGACGGATCTTACGGAATTTCGTTAGGGAACTCGGGTTAATAACCGTATCTTCTGGCGCCATGTCGAGAAAATATTTGAAGGACATATCGTATTTAGAACGCTCGACGATATCCACATCCGAAAGATCAAAAATGGATTTAAGCAGTAAATATTTGAACATGCGAATAGGCGGCACAGCATTGCGACCGTTATCGAGGCAATATTTATTCTGCAATTCTTCATATATAAAGGAAAAATCAACTAATTCATTGATTTGACGAAGCATATTATCCTTTGGCACGACAAGATCGTAGATTGCCATAAAGGGACTGAGATTCAAAGATTGTTGGTTAGAAATCATCGAAAGCACCACCTAGTATTAGTAAAACTAGTATACAAGAAAACAGAACACCTTTCCTCGATAAAATCGAGGAAAGGTGTTCTGTTTAAATAATATGGACTTTTTCAGTGGCCACGTATTGAACAGGAGTCATCTTCTTTAAGTTCCATTGATATCTGAAATTGTTATAGTACGTCATATAATTTATTATTTCTCTTTTAAGTTCTTCCAAA
>NZ_JBHLVO010000023.1:0-79277 GCF_042433335.1 Metabacillus herbersteinensis | reverse complement strand
TTTCACAGCAACAGCTGAATTTAAGAAGCAGCTAAAGGAAGGGAAAAAAATAGATATCAAGAAAGTAGTATAAAGAAGAAAGCCTTTTATCTGCGATTGAACTGCACCCCAATTGTTAGACTCGACTAACAATTGGGGTGCAGTTTTTTTATGGAAAAATGTACTTTAGAACAAAAATAAGCTATATATATATATATATTAGATAAGGGTGTTCCTGAAGAAAGAATAAACGTACTTCTAAATAATTGGGGAGTTGATAGAATAGGAAGCTGAATGTACTTAAGCTTCAAAATGGATCACCAGTTTATTCTGAAAATGAAATAGAGCAAATGTACTTACTGATAAAACAAGCTAACATAGTAGATCAAGAGGTCAGAGAAAGGCATGTTCAAATTCTTAAAGGAAGTACAAGTAATGGAAACTCCAATGAAGTTAAGAAAGAGCAAGAAAAAGATAAATGCAAGGTATGTGGTGCTGTTATAAGTGAAAAAGTTAAGGGGTATTGCTTAACAAAAGAAGATGTTCAACGGTGAAATATACTGTTATGAACATCAAAGGGTCATCAAATAAACTAAAATATGCATTAATAAATCAAATATGATACAAATTAAATGAAAAAATACAATCAAATTATAAAGTTATGGGGGTTATTCAATTGAATGAAATAAAAGACTTACTATCTAAAGCATTGAAAGCTAACAAAAAAATAGTAAAAGGGAAACAATTCAGTGTTGAAGTTCAATTTAAGGGTGAAAGTGGAGATGATGAGGATTTTATAAAGCTTTATGCTGATGGATCTGTTATCGCTGTGTATGAAGCTAATGAAAAAGATTTAAATATTATCAATTGGGATTATAAGAAAGAAGTTATGTACTTTGGTGATTGTCTGGAAGAGGAAGGTATGGAAGTTTATGTTGATGAAGGATTAATGGACTGACACTCCTAATAGGGGTGTTTTTATTTTTCAGTTAAATTCCAATTTGTCAAATTTTAAGCTATTATCTATCTTTTTACAAAAGATTGGGGAGATTTAAATCTTAATCTATTAACAAAAGATTAAACCTAGAGTTATTTAGCATCTGTTATATAGGGGTACGAACATTTTTGTATCAGACTAGATAGCTAGCATGGATAAAGGAGTGAATTTATCAAATTAAAGATGAATTCCATAAAAGATGTATTATGCTCCCATGATCATGATAAATATTCATTGGGTGTGGTCGATAAGAATAGTCATAAAAGACTGTTTATTAACAGCTTTGTTTACGTATGCCTGCTAATTTTAGGATTATTTCACTCTTTATACTTACTACTTTATTCCTAAATGGTAAAATCAAATATATAGAATTAATATTTGTAAAATTAGATAAGTTAAGAGGATGATGGAAGTTGACGATGAAAGAACAAACGATTTTCAATCACATTGGAAATAAAATAAAAACAGAAGATAGAGAAATTAACATCATTGCTAAATTAGAAGAACCACTAATCGTAATTTTAGGAAATGTTTTAAGCGAGGATGAATGTGATGAGTTAATTAGGTTGTCGAAAGATAGAATACGGCGTTCGAAAATTGGAAAAACAAATGAAATAGATGAACTCAGAACAAGTAGTAGTATGTTTTTTCAAGAAGGTGAAAGCGACATTGTTACTAGAATTGAAAAAAGATTATCACATATTATGAATATCCCTTTTGAACATGGAGAAGGTCTTCAAATTCTTAATTATAAAATCGGTCAAGAGTATAAAGATCATTTTGACTTTTTTTTATCAACAGATCGAATAGTAAGCAATCCTAGAATTAGTACACTCATCATGTATTTAAACGATGTAGAACATGGTGGAGAAACATTCTTTCCTAAACTTAATTTTTCAGTATCCCCACAAAAGGGTATGGCGGTTTATTTCGAATACTTTTATAATGATCATGCTTTAAATGAGTTAACCTTACATGGTGGAGCACCAGTTATCACTGGAGAAAAGTGGGTTGCAACAAAATGGATGAGAAGAAAAAGAGATAAAAAAATGTAATTTGTAAAATACAGTGTATTTGGAGTATGTTGGAGCGGAAATAATTCTCCATTTTAAAGCAAGGTATTGTAGGCACTCATAAAAGGGGTGTCTTTTATGTTTTAAGGTGGGCGTGCTTATCACCAATTACTATGATTAAACAATTGAATTGTGTAGTAGTACTATCACTCCTACAATTTGCATAAAATCGAGGTATATTAGGGGTAAGATTACTCCCTAATTAGACTACTTACATATTTTCATCACTACTTTATACTTGAAATATAAACATTATATTGTGAAGTAGTCTATATACTCTAGATATTGATTTTACGTGATTATATAAAAAGGTATGTTTTCCGTTCTTAAGAACGGAAGCGGTCGTTACGTAAATTATTTTTACAGCTAAATGTAAGGAATAGAAAATCCATATATGCTTATGTGTTTTAAAAAGTGGTTAATGTGTATTCTCACATTTTGACCACTTTTTCTTTAACTATCATTTAAAGTAATAAAAAGTGAAGTTATCATGAACGAAATGAGATAATTGACTTCAAGAACACAAAAAGAGGTTAGTAATCAATTAGACTTTAGGTATGTATTGGAATAAATACCTGAAAGGAAAATCAACTCGAATCGGAATGGAAGAATTATCATTTTTGGAAAACCTTCATCACATCGGTGTTCCGATTCCAAGAGCCATCTCAAAATACATTGACCAATTAGCGAAGGAAGAACTACCAACGAACGCTGATTAACTATAGGGGTAGGCACGTGAAGGACTTAGGTCATCAGGAATATGTTTCTAAAAAAAGAAGACAGTGGGCCTGTGCTTTAAGCCACTGTCATTTTTAAAAAATATAAAATTGTAATTTTGAGGAGAGAGCTTACAAGCGGAACGTTTTTCTTCTGAAGTAAGAGATAATTTCCATTATCTCTTCATCGATGAAGGCGTGAATACGGATATTCTTCCGAACTTTCTTAACTTCTGTGAACTTAACCTCTGTGAAAGGGGATAAAAAGTATAATGTATGAATCTTTGTAATTACGAGGAAAATAATAGAGGAAGAAGGGAGGTATTAATCGATGAAGAGTCAACGAATTCCAGAACATAAAATGAATTATACAGGTGAAGTAGGTCAAGCACTTGAAAATACGGCTAATAATGGAACTCATAATGGTGCTTTAAAAAAAGAAGCAGGAGTGAAGCAAATTAATCCTAATGTGGAGAAGTAAAGGGTTAATTTTATGAAAAAAGGTAGGCAACTATTCTACTACACAAATAGACAGGGAGCAACTTTACAAGCTCCTGTCTATTTGAGTTAATAATTTAAGACGTAGTTAAAGGAAACCTTCTTTCATAGCTACAATTAATTGCTGTTCTTTATTACTTCTGTGGTCACAAGAAAGCCCTCACTTGCTCCTATTTCACGCTTTTCTTACTTATCCTCTCAATAATCTCTAACAAATCATCAGGCCGATGAAACTCAATCGGAGAAACACCTTTCTCAAACTGAATGGAATCTGCCTCTACTAATAACACATACCGTCCATTTATCTTCCCTAAATGAACATTCTCCCCAAAATCAGCAAGCAAACCCTTAATCGACGTCTCTCCAAGCTTCATCTTCAACTCAGCCTCTGGTGTATGCTCAACAATCTGAGCCGAAGCTTCAACAACTTGCTCTGTCGTTAAACGTTCTTGAATTTCACGCTTAGGACTAGCTTCCCAAATTTCCATCTCATGTTCAAACTGCTGAAGCTCTTTACTTTCAGGCTGATACGTTTGTTGAACATGTTCCTGCACCATATGGATCACTTGCGTTTTCATAATCTCAGGCATGGATTCTTGATAATCCACATATTTTAAGAAGTCCTCAAAGTATCGAGCGTGTGAGGATTGGTGAATTTTTAACTCACCAGTTTCAACCATGCCTTCTTCAGGCATGTATGGGTAGAAGAGAGCTGACACGTTGATGTGATTGCATTTAGGGACAGTTGATGTATATCGGTCACTATTTCGGTCACATTCCTATGATTTTATCTAATTTATCAGATACCGATTTCTGCATGTTTGGAAGGACATGGCTATATGTGTTAAGCGTTGTTACAATATCTGAATGTCCTAGCCTTTCGGAAATAAGCTTCACATTAACATTTTGTTGAATCAAGATATTCGCATGGGTATGTCTAAGGTCGTGAAAACGAATCTTAGGTAAGCCGACCTTCTCTACTAGATTATAGAACTCTTTGCGGAAGTTTCTCGGTATCATGGGTTTACCGTCCCTTGTGCAAACAACTAAGTCGTTGTCATGGTAACTTTTTGCCCGTGAGCCAGCTTTTCCTGTAAGACCTGTTTCCTGTAGGTACTGAACTCGCCTACTAATTTACTAGGGATGTGAATGGAACGAACGCTTGCTTCATTCTTTGCACCTGATTTTATTTCAGCATTTTGTGTTAATGTTTGCCGAACAAATATTATATGTGTTTCAAAATCGATATCTTTCCAACGCAGTCCTAAAATCTCTCCTTGTCTCATTCCTGTAAAGATAGAAATTAGAAATCCGATGTAACAGCGAGTCAATCTGTTAATATTACTAGCTTCGCTGATGAAATGATTGACTTGGTCGAGCGACCAAATACTCATTTCTCTCTTCTTAATCTTCGGAAGAGTGATTCCATCGGAAGGGTTATCCTTTATTAGCTTCAATATTTTAGCTTTTTTCAATGAAGCACTAACAATTCTGAAGATAAGATGGATGGTGTGTTCTGAATAGTCCGTATCATTTACTAATTCATTGATAAACCTCTGTATTTGAATTGGAGCAATTTGTTGCACCTTTAACTGACCAAATCTTGGTTTTATGACATTTCGAAAATAGATAGAGTGAATTTCAAAAGTAGTCTTTTGTAGTGTATTCTTCCTTTCTTGAAACCACTCCTCCATATAGCGTTCGTAAGTCATCTTTGTCAGGTCTAGGAACTAGTCTTCTAATACTTCTGCTCTTAGCTTTGTCATTTCATCTAGAGCATGGCGTTTTGATTCAAAGCCTCTTCTTCTAATTTGTTTTCGTTTACCATTCATGGGGTCTATACCACTATTAAATATGAAATCCCATTTTCCTGTTTGTTTATTTTTATTGATACTACCTGTCACAGTAAGAACAACCTCCTTGGAAGTTACCCTTTGTCTGTGAAGGTTTCCTTAGTTATATTTTACCATAAAAAGTGAGATTTTTGACCATTCTGATATTAAGACAACACGTAAGATATTTGCAGATGGAGATAGAACATATAAATAAGCACCATAACAAATATTCTCCTGTGAAGAAGTTTTTTCTCACGCAAGAAACACACTCACTATATTAGTGGTTGTTTCTTTATGGGGGGGTGCAAATCACCAATTACATTGATTTTTATATTGGAATGTGTGGTAGGTGTATCACCCCTGCAATCTGGATGAATATTAGAGTTACTTTCAAAAAGTATTACCGTTTTTTTTGTGGTTAGAGCATTGTAACATTCCTCCTTGAACGCACTCGTGTCTATAAGCAAAATTAATATTAATAAAGGCAGCGAGCAACGAAAAAGCTCACTGTCTTTTTTTTTTACAGTTCTTCTTAATAAATTATCGATTTTAATAATCATCAAGAGTTAATTAAAACTTCAGAGGCATTTACTATTATGATGTAAGTGCCTTTTTATATTGTTGTGGTAAAATTATCCTACGAGGTTATGGGGAAGTGAACGTTCCATTAAACCGTTTGTGATTGGGAGAAAAAATTGGATGTTTTCTAATACACCGCGAGGTGCTAGAGGGAGTGCCATCATGTATAGTGTGGTTGAAACGGCAAAAGAGAACGATTTGAGTCCCTATCATTATCTTCGCTATTTGTTTGAAACGCTGCCAAATATGGATCTAACAAATAAAAAAGAAATAGATAAAGTCTTGCCGTGGTCATCTAGTTTACCCTCGGCATGCAGAGTACCGATAAAAAGTGAAGCAAACAAAACATAGTCCCGAAATACACCACCCATGTAGTATGGGGGCTACTTGACGTTTACGCTTAAACTCACCATAGCTTTATAGGTGCGAAAGTTGAGTTATAATATAAATTGAAACAACGTATTTCGTCTTTATCTTTATTTTTTCCTCTTTTGTATTTCCTCTGTCACGACAAAAGAAAGGTCGTCATTTCCAAATAAGGATAATACTCCCATAATAGTTTCATCCGATACTTCACCGGCTTCATCTTTTGGTACGGTTAATTCGATGGCTTCTCTCAATGCCGGGTTCCGCTTTGGTTGGGATAGGCACGTAGATAGATTTCTTCAGGTTCGAGATCATGATTGATGCACCACTGCGCAAAGACGAGGATCATCATCTTTTCTTGACCTTGGTAGTTTTCAATTATTTTTTCTTCCAATTCTTTCTGATTCATATAAATTCTCCTTTAAAGGATTTAACAAGATTATTATACAGTGAAAACTGCAGGAATGAAAAAGGAAAATAGAAGGGATAAATATAGCTTTTATGAAGAATATCCTTTAAGGCGGGGGAGTTCAACAATAAGGCATGAAGTGGAAGAAATGATCCTAATGCTGCATTTCTTTGGAGTCAAGAAGCATTGGGTGGGGAAAACAAGAGAACCGTCCCTTTGTTTCCAAATTTACTCCATTCAACTATTCCATTTTCTGTGTTATAGTTCAATATTGAACTATAACAATCAGATGAACGATTTTATAATTATTTCCTAAACTAAACTAAACGAAACAAAATAAAATGAAATTTAAATGAGGTTAAATATATGAGTGTATTAACGGTTACAGACCTAAACCACGGATTTGGCGATCGTACGATCTTTGATAATGTTTCCTTCCGCTTGTTAAAAGGTGAACATATAGCTTTAATTGGGGCAAACGGCGAAGGTAAATCGACGTTTATGAATATCATTACAGGGCAACTTCAGCCTGACGATGGAAAAATAGAGTGGTCAAAGCATCAACGAGTCGGTTATCTTGATCAACATACGGTTTTACAAAAGGGAATGTCAATCCGTGACGTATTAAAAACGGCTTTTCAATATCTCTTTGACGTTGAAACGAATATTAATACCATTTATGAAAAGATTTCAGACGTTACACCTGAAGAAATGGAAAAGTTGTTAGAGGAAGTTGGTACATTACAAGACATATTAACAAATAATGATTTCTATATTATTGATTCTAAGGTAGAAGAAGTGGCACGTGGTCTTGGACTTGATGGTATAGGATTAGAAAAAGATGTTCATGATTTAAGCGGTGGGCAACGAACGAAGGTTTTATTAGCCAAGCTTTTACTTGAGAAACCAGATATTCTTCTTTTAGATGAGCCTACAAACTATTTAGACGAACAACACATTGAGTGGTTAAGACGTTACCTGCAAGAATACGATAATGCTTTTTTATTAATTTCTCATGATATTCCATTTCTTAATAGCGTTGCAAATGTGATCTACCATTTAGAAAATCAGAAATTAAATCGCTACGTGGGTGATTACAACCATTTCCTTATTGCCTATGAAGCTAAAAAAATACAAGTTGAAGCTGCCTTTAAGAGACAACAATCAGAAATTGCTAGTTTAAAAGATTTTGTAGCCCGTAATAAGGCAAGGGCATCTACCAGCAGCCTTGCCATGTCGAGACAGAAAAAACTCGATAAAATGGATGTTATTGAAATAGCACAGGAACGACCAAAACCTGATTTCAACTTTAATGAAGCAAGAACCTCAGGTAAATTAATTGTTGAGACGAAAGAATTTGTCATTGGGTACGATGAGCCACTATCAAAGCCGTTAAATCTTTATATAGAGCGTGGACAAAAAGTGGCATTAGTTGGAGCGAATGGGATTGGTAAGACTACACTCCTTCGTAGCATGCTCGGAGAAATAAGATCTCTTTCTGGTTCACTTGAACGCGGTGAACATCAGTATATTGGGTATTTTGAACAAGAAGTGAAAACGGAAAATCAAAACACGTGCATCGAAGAAATATCGAATACGTTTCCTCAGTTAAGCCAAGGACAGGTACGCGCTGCTCTTGCGAGATGTGGGTTAACTAGAAAACATATTGAAAGTAAAATATCCGTATTAAGTGGTGGAGAGCAAGCGAAAGTCCGGTTATGTAAGCTCCTTAACCAAGAAAGCAATATCCTTGTTTTTGATGAGCCAACCAACCATTTGGATAAAGATGCAAAAGCTGAGCTAAAACGAGCTTTGAAATCGTATAAGGGAAGCGTGGTCCTTATCTCTCATGAACCTGATTTTTACCAAGACGTGGTAACAGATATTTGGGACGTAGAATCATGGACAACGAAAGCCATCTAAACTTGAACGATCCGAGTAGGAGTCGCCATTTCTGACTACCCATATGAATAGTAAAAAAGGAGAGCCGATCATGATTACTCTCCTTTTTTCTTATATTTCATAAATCTTCAGTGAAACAAGATTTTACACGGCGTGCCTATGGGGAAACCTATTGACTCCACAGAGTTATATCCATTCTACTAATTGTAAATGTTTGGTGGGAGGAGGTGCCTGTCCCTGGGTGCCTCCCATATTCTAAGAATTCATCGTCAAGCTGATCAACGGCTACAATTTTGTTATTGTTCAAAATCTCAGCAAGGATGATTCTCGCTGCTGAAATGGAGTCAATATGGTCTGCGTTAAGCATGGTAACAGGCCAATACCTACATTTGCCGCGCACGTAATAATGAGTTTATCGCATATCGAGAAATTGTTATGATCAGCGGTAGATAAAGATTGCATCTCCTTGATTTACTCCATGAAGAATTTATAAAGTTATAAGAAACACGACATAAAACATAAGACAAATAGAAAACAAAAAAGCAGCTAGTCAATCTGACTAACTGCTTTTATAAAATGCTCATAATTTTGCTCATAGTCTTTTTTTATTCTGTTTTAAGTTATTTTATACGAAAAGAAAAAACCCTATTATATCAATGATTTTATTATTACATTTTCTTCTATTATATGCCCTTGATGGTTGGGCGGCATGATGTAATGATTATAAGCCCAAACTAATACTACAAAGACACTATGCACGACAGCATAGCATCTTAATTGGAGGAAGAGGGTTGATTTGTTCACCATCTTTTACAAATAAGCGACTACTACGTCAAATATATTTTATAATTATTAATTAGCAACCAGGCATCTGGAGTATAGTTCGCAAGGTAATTTTAGTAAGAAACGTAACAGACTTAGTTTCTTACTTAATGGTAGATCAGGTATTTATTTAATAACCCTCGTTAAACCCTTGTAACACAAGGGGTCTAACTGGTGGTATATTGGTGGCAGACTGGTGGCAAAACCAATCATATTACCACCAATTACATCTGTTTATATCATACATAGAAAAAATAAAGGCCTATTATATCAACGCTTTCCAACTAAATCTGTTATAATCCGATTACTTTCACTTCCTTGACAGGGAAGGGGTCGTGGGTTCGAATCCCTCACAGGTCATCAATGCAGTAGAAACCCTGCTATGACTGGTTTTTAAACATCTGTCCTACATTTGACAGTAAAGCAATTTAACTGCTAGTGTGGTAGTCAGTGAATATCAGTCAGAATCCAAAGTCCTTGGGAATGTGTAACAGCATTCTTAGGGACTTTTTTCTGTTTTCAGGAATAACAAGAAGGAGAGTCAAAGTTATGGCAAGGACTGGAGCAGAGGTAAAGCAAGGGTTAGTAGAAATAGGGATGTCTATAACACTGAGCAAACTTTTCAACAATTACATGATGCTTATCTGTTTGCAAAGAAGAGTGAGGGACTAACAGAAAGAACTCTGAATAATAAAAGGGTGGCATTACTGAATTTGATGGTAGGTGTACAATCAATACACCCTGTAACTAAAACAGATTTTAATGTGTAAGGACTTCCTTAGTCAAGTCATTAAATAGTAGACAGGATTTTTAATGCAATTATAATCTAAAAATGGGTAATGATGTATAATTAAGTTGTATTCATAATTCAGTTTTTAGGAGGAAGTCATGTCTGAGAGAAAAATAGAAAAAAACTCTTTGAAACTTTTTAAAGAGGACTTTTTAGAGTTAGAGAAAATATTTAGAAAAAAGATGCAAACCGACCAACTAGAGGTAGTTATTGAAGTAAGTGATAAACATAAGAGTGTAAAAAAAACCTCTATTGAGGAAGCATTAAATGAAAAGTTAGAGGAACAATTGGAAAGTATTCAAATGAATTTTAATGAATATTCTTTTACTGCAACGAGGGAAATTAACTTGAAATGTGCTAAATCAATTTGTTTGGTTACCATCCAAGCTGATGAGAAAAGTTGGAACAAAGAGGTTAATACAGTAAATGCAGATAAATGGGTGGATGATGTTTGGAAAACTATAGATACATTTTTGGATGAGAGAAATTCAAAGAGGTATTCTTTCTTTACAAAAATCCCTTATACTTTTTGGTTGATTATTGTTGGACTCATCATAACTCTTCTTCCATTATCTTTTCCAAATAATAAAATAGTATTTTGCATTATGACAGCAGTATCATTCAGTATTGGTACAATTTTATCTAGTAAAACAAAATGGTTTATAGAGAAATTTTCCCCAGTTAAGTTTAGCTTGTCTCCTAAAAAAATTTTATTGCCAAATGATTATATAACACAAAAGAGTTGGGAGGTTAATTTAACAATCAAGCAAGGGAAGATATTCAGAGTTATACAAAATAAATAACAAAAAATAGATATGCGGGATAGTTTTAACCAAAATGATTGAAATGTATATCGGAATGAGAATTAGTACTACTACTCCCGCAATCTCTATTACTTTATACTCAGATGAACATAAAGAAACTAAATGATTATATAAAATATAGCCAGTGAGCATTTATTACCACTGGCTTTTTTCATAATACAAATCATACTTTAAAAGGAAACCTTTCACAGACAAGAGCATAATTTTTGGTCACTAATGCGGTCACTAATGCGGTCACTAAATCGGCTATAAACCCTGTATTATTAGACTTTTTCAACTCGTACGAGTGGTCACTAATTTGGTCACTAAAGAGTAAAAGTTACGGTAGAGACACCCAAAATTAAAAACACAAAAAAACCCTCACACGCTCCTATTTCACGCTTTTCCTACTTATCCGCTCAATAATCTCCAACAAATCATCCGGCCGATGAAACTCAATCGGTGAAACACCTTTCTCAAACTGAATCGAATCCGCCTCTACTACTAACACATACCGTCCATTAATCTTCCCTAAATGAACATTCTCACCAAAATCAGCAAGCAAACCTTTAATCGACGTCTCCCCAAGCTTCATCTTCAACTCAGCCTCTGGTGTATGCTCAACAATTTGTGCCGAAGCTTCTACAACTTGCTCTGTCGTTAAACGCTCTTGAATCTCACGCTTCGGACTCGCTTCCCAAATTTCCATCTCATGTTCAAACTGTAGTCGTTCCTTACTTTCAGGCTCGTACACTTGTTGGACATGTTCTTGCACCATATGCATGACTTGCGTCTTCATAATTTCGGGCATGGATTCTTGGTAATCGACAAATTTTAAGAAGTCCTCAAAGTAACGAGCGTGTGAGGATTGGTGAATTTTCAACTCGCCAGTTTCGACCATTCCTTCTTCAGGCATGTATGGATACTGAATGGATTTCATGTTTTTTGTTGTGATCGCCATTTCCACGGTCTTTATCAGTGTTTTTTCATCAGAAATTGACGCTACTTTTGGTTCGAAGTCACATTTCATAATGAATAAAAAGGAGTGATCAAAGTATTTACGCGGTGTTGCAGATGCCACAATAAAAGCACCACCACGAACGGCACTGGTATCAAGATAGGCTCGAATGAATTCCTCGCTGCCTTTAATAAATTCTTCTTTATTTTCTGCAATAAGTGTACGGTGGAAAAGGTTGTAGTTTGGATTTGAATTTAATTCATGGCCTGGCTCGACGATAAAGTAACCAAGCTTTGTAGGTACTTGTTCAGATCTAGGATGACGGTCTACTTTTCGTTTGACAATCTTTTTTAGTTCACCATCGAGAAAGTCTTTTAAAGCACTTTGTTCATATTCTGTCGTATCTAAGGTCTGAAAGTGTTTATACGATTTATTTGTTGTATCTTCGTTTCCTTCAATATTGACGACATAAAAAGATAAATAGCGCATTTCAAAATCCAAAAAATCACCTTTTTTCTTATTTTTCAGTTCCTCAAGTATAGAAAAACATTCAGGATACGTCAATTTTATAAAATCGTAAAATTCAATAGAGTAATAGCTATTTGACTTGTTGAATACGTTTTAAAATAGTACATTTTTTTGAAGAAAATTAATTAAATATAGGTCATCAAGAGGAGGGACCATATGCCAAACTATGCACATAAGGTGAGTATTGATCTTCCAATCCAATCTGTTTGGAGTTTTGTAAGTGTAATGGATCATTGGGCACCACTTGTACCAGGGTATATGAATCATGAAATTATCAACGAGAAGGAATCCACATGGAAATTTAAAAGTGATCTTGGTGTTATGAAGAAAAAGGTACACTTAAAAGTTGAGATCATCAGCTGGGAAGAACCGACAAAAGTCACCTTTAATCTTACTGGGATCAATGAGAAGTTTGTTGGAAGTGGATATTTCGAAGCACAAGCTATCGATTCAAAAAATACGGTAGTTACTGGATGTTTAGATATTACCGCTGAAGGTACAATTTCCAAAATGGTCAATTCAATTTTAAACAAAAACCTCCCAGAGATGACGAAGGAGTTAACAGAAGCTGTGGCTGCGAAGGCTAGAGAAACTGAGATCATTAACAGATGAACGAACAAGAAGCTTAAGCATATGGCTTAAGCTTCTTGTTTGCGTTCCCGAAAAACGGGCAGAGTACAACACCGAAACGATCCCCCTGATTTAATTATCTCTGTAATATCCACTTCAATGACATCATATCCACGCTTACGTAGTTGTTCGTTGACACCATGATTTACTGGCAAACTAAAGACTTTTTTACTGCCGATAGATAAAACATTTGTACCAAGTGTGAATTGTTCATCCTTAGAAACCTCAATCAATTCATACCGAGAAGCAAGGAACTCTCTTTCTTTTTTATGAAATGCTTCTGGATAGATTAATGCTTCATTAGGGGAAAGGATATTAAAAACACAATCTAAATGTAAGTATTTTTCTGTAAAAGGAACTGCATGTACCTCATATTTACTTAGCAGATTTTTTAAATGATTAATTGCCTTTTTATTTGTTCTGTTACTGATTCCTACATAGATTGAGTTTCGATCGATGAGTACATCTCCACCTTCAATTTTGTCTCCAATTAGATTGTAATAAGATATTTTCTCGTCTTCCAACCAGGTTTTTAACAACTGTTCTTCGCCTATTCGTACATTTTCCGCCATTTCAGCAACAAAGGTTGTTGGACCTAGCGTAAACCCTATATCACGTGTAAACACTTGCTCTGGGAAGTTATCTTCAGTGGGGAGGAGGATCACATGAACGCCTTGTTTTTTTAAAGTATGTACGAATTTTTCATGCTGTTCCATTGCAATCTTTATATGTATTCCTACATCTTTAAACTTTTTTTGAGTGTCATTGATCATCGCTCGAATTTTCATATGTTTTGGTTCACATAAAATGACCTCTTTCAATGTGTCATATTCGCTATAACAGTATGTTCTATGTTGGTTTTCGGAAATTGGTAACAATATGAGGCCTCCAGGTGTAGTTTATTTACCTATAGGATGACCTATTAGAGTGCAAATATGAATGGAATTGGTAACAAAAGGAACGGCCACTGAATAGAAGGGGGCATTTTCAGAATTGCCGAAAAATTCACAAAAACTTGTAGAAGAAATAATCTTCTACAAGTTATAAAGTCAAAATTCAAATTAGTTCAATATTTGCAGGAAGGACAGTACTGGTTAAAATATCATATTCCTTTAGCCGGTCAACATTATAAGAAGAACCGAGTAATACTTCGTTATCCAAATAAGCAGGGTGACACATCACCTCGACACTTTTACCATCAGTAACCTTGTCTAGCAGCTTATCAAAATAATCAACAACTACAGTTTCTCCATAAAAATCGTGTAGAAATACATCTGTAAAAGCTTGAACACCTTCAGGAAGTTGGAGGGAGTTTCTCACAGGTAATTTGTAAGTAGTAGCTAATTTATGAACAACTGACGCAAGTTCTTTTATGCCATGAACATTATGATGACTATCAAAATGTGTTAGGTTGATTCCATATGATAATGCTCGTTCGATTTGTGCGGACCATTCTTGATAAACTTCATCGGTGTTAACACCATTATAATTAGATAGCGAGGATAACTTTTTAAAATTACCTTGTTCATTAACTAAACTGGGTACATTATTCAACAAAGGCTTCCCGCAGGTTAACACCAAATGAATACCAACTTTCAATGTAGGATGTTCCTTTGAAAGCTGTATAGCATGCTCTGTACCAGGCATATTCATCATAATAGTAGTAGAGTTTACAATCCCGTTCACATGACTATCAATAATACCATGGTTTACAGCACGACTATAGCCAAAATCATCTGCATTTACAATTAATTGTATCATTCGTTCCTCCGGTTTCTAATTATTCATACAAAAGGTAGCGGAACGCTACCTTTTTAGATTCTTTTCACCATACTTCGCTAAACGGGCTCGTGGGCTCATTTACTATCAAAAAAAACTAGGCAAATAGTTTTTATGGGCCTCAAGCATTTCATCTAAGATTTCCTTGCCAACACGATCTGACGCAACAAGTGGATTGATCGTCATGGCCAGTAAAGCGGTATTATAATCTCCTGTAACAGCTGCTTCTATCGCCACTCGTTCAAACGACTTAATTTGTTGAACTAAACCACGAACGGCTACAGGTAAATCACCGATTGCTATCGGCTTTGGTCCATCCTTCGTAATAACGGAGCTAATTTCAACCGCAGATTCATTTGGTATACTGGCGATTGCACCGTTATTTATGGTGTTCACTGGTTGAATGTCACATTTATCGGTATAAATAGAAGTGATTAACCGAACCGCTGCATCACTATAATAAGCACCACCACGCTTTTCTAATTGGGGAGGCTTAATCGATAAGTTAGGATCTTTATAGAGTTCAAATAACTCACTTTCTAATTCTTTTACAACCTCTGCGCGTGTTCCAATTGTTTCCGCGTTCCGTGTTTCCTTTTCGACCATATCCTTGGTTTTATAATAATATTGATGATAAGGACATGGGAAGATATTTAATGCTTTTAAAAATTCTGGTTCCCAGCCTAGAGCGACAATATTTTGCATCTTGATTGAAGATTTAGGATCTGTAATTAAACTGATTACTTGCTCCTTCACACTCACACCATCTAGAAATACATCAAGACCATATACCATATGATTAAGTCCAGCAAAATTTATCCGAATCCGTGAATGTTCAACATCTAATAATTTAGCTACTCCCATTTCCATTCCGATCGGAACATTACACAATCCAACGACTTTTTTTATGTTGCTATAACGCAAGACAGCTTCAGTTACCATTCCCGCTGGATTGGTAAAATTGATTAACCATGCATCAGGACACAATTTCTCCATCTCTTGACAGATTTCTAATATAACTGGAATGGTCCGAAGCCCTTTAAATAATCCCCCTGGACCGTTTGTTTCTTGCCCTAGTACACCATATTTTAGTGGGATCTTTTCGTCCTTTGCACGCGCGTCTAATGACCCAACTCGAAATTGGGTTGTGACAAAGTCTGCATTTTGTAATGCTTCTTTTCGATTAAGTGTTAAGTGAATAGAGATGGGAAGTCCAGCTTTTTCTACCATCCGTTTAGCTAAGTTGCCAACAATCTCTAATTTTTCTCTGCCTTCTTCAATGTCTACTAACCAAATCTCCGAAACTGGTAATTCATCAAACCTACGAATAAAGCCTTCAATTAATTCAGGTGTATAGGAGGAACCACCACCAATCGTAGCAATCTTTAAGTGTTTGTTCTGTATCACTAATTATCCCTCCTGATTGTGAATCTTTTGATAAATTTCAACAAATTCTTTAGCCAAATCCTTAACGGTCAGTGCTGTCATTAAATGATCTTGGGCGTGAATTAGGATTATAGGTAGATCGTAATTTTCACCGTTCGCTTCTTTTTGAATTAACTCCGTTTGATAGCGGTGAGCATGAATGAATTCTTGATCCGCATCTTGCAATTTATTTAATGCGCTTACAAAATCACCTTGTTTAGACTCTCCTATTGCTTCCATAGCAAGACTTCTAGCGTTTCCACTATGAGCAATTAAATGAAACGAAATTTGATACAACTCTTCTTTGTTCATGATAACTCCTTATGAGGATGTAGTTTGATTTTCTTCAGTGAACTTTTGTTTATCCCAAATTCTGAAGAAAGGATAATAAATACAAAAAGCGATAATCATATTAATTAGCTGCATGAAAAGTCCGGATATTTTGCCTCCTGCTGCCAAATATCCACCAATAATTGGAGGCATTGTCCAAGGAACTGCGATTCCCGCTGGTCTTGCAACAAGACCTGTTGACATTCCAATGTAGGTAACAATTGTAATGACGATCGGAGTTAGAATGAACGGAATGACTAATATTGGGTTCATTACTATTGGCATCCCAAATGTTACGGGCTCATTAATATTAAATAGCCCTGGCCCAATCGATAAGCGGCCTAATTGTTTCATTTGCTGACTTTTGGCAAGGAACAACATACAGAACACGAGGGACAAGGTAGCACCTGATCCGCCGACATAAATGAAGATATCAAAAAATTGTTGGGTGAAGATATTGGGTAAAGCATCACCAGCTTGGTAGGCTAGTCGATTTTGGTCCATTGAAGTTAACCAAATTGGAGCCATAACTCCTCCGACAATACTTGCTCCGTGTAATCCACACGACCATAGTAGCTGAATTAAAATGACTGCGACAAGACTACCTATTAAACTACCACCTAATACTCCAAGCGGCTTGCCTAGCAATTCTCCAACGATATTGTGTAGACTTTCGAAAGAGGTATTTTCAACGATTAAACGAAGAATCCAGACAATTGTAATGATGATAAAACCTGGAATTAACGCGATAAACGATTTACTAACAGCAGGAGGGACACCATCTGGCATCGTAATAACAATTTTCTTTTGAACGATAATTCGGTATATTTCGGTTGAAAAAATTGCGAGTAGCATTGCAACAAAGAGACCTTTACTTCCCATTAAAGCAGAAGGGATGGCTCCACCCACCATAATAGCCTCAGTAGCTCCATCAGCTAAAAACGGTACTTGATATGGGGTAGCCAGCAAGAAAGTTGCCACAGATATTGCGCCAGCAGTTAATGCATCTACTGCGTATTTTTCTGCCAAGCGATACGCAATTCCAAAGGAAGCAATCAATGCCATGATGTCAAATGTAGCTCCAACAGGGTAAAGCATCTTTGTTAACCATTGATCACCGAACGTTTTTGCCATAAAATCTGCATAACCAGGAATAGGCAAGAATCCTAGAATTAAGAAAACTGAACCAATAATAATAAGGGGCATGGTTAAGATAATTCCATCACGTAAAGCTTGAAGATGTCTTTGCCCAGCTATCTTTGCAGCAGTTGCCATGAATTTACCCTCGAAAAATTGACCGAATTTCCCCATACCTGTCACCCCTTATTAGATTGGATCAATCCACAAGCAAAATTCAAAACTTCCTTTCCATTACACGTGCCATAGTGCAACATGTTGATTGAATCTACAGGTATTCCTCGGGTTTGACCAACTGTTTTTAACTGAGGGAGTAAATACCGAACTTGCGGACCAAGTAATAGAACATCTGCATTCTCAATATGATTGTTAACTTCGCTTGCACCAACCGCCCAAATCTTGCATTCCAGCCCTTGATCTTTTGCACTAGCTTCCATTTTAGAGACTAAAAGACTAGTAGACATACCTGCTGCGCAACACAATAAAATGTTCATCTGTAAACCCTCCTTTCTTTGTAAGCGTTTTCATTAAAATTTGAAAATGATAAGAGCTTACTGATATTTATGGAGGTTTTTAAAAAATATGTATAGCTTTTTATATTTTCATCGCAGGAAGGTAGCTAAATTTTTGAGATTTAGTGGTTTCAGAAAATATTTAAGAGAGAGGATACAAAATGAGTATGGAGATCAAATCTCAGCGTTAGCATACTTTGGATTGTTGTTTAAAGGATAAAAGTGGGCTGTTGGGGCCATTTGAGGTATGTGGATATCAATTGTTTTTTATTTAAGTTTACAATATAATACGGATATTTATGTTAAATAAGTAAAGAAATTGTGAAGGAATGTACTCAAACTAACGGTGCAGTTTTGTACAATGAATCATTTGTTTGAATCTAGTGAGGTGGAGTACAATTAATATTACTAACGGGGACCGATAGCTTAATAGCGCTGTTGCTTCTGCAACCTCTATTGTTTTGTCCGCTAACGTGCTGAGCAGCAACAAACGATATGATATCTTTTATAACGCAGAGTATACAGTTGACGATACCAAATATCATAAGGCTATGGAATACTTAGAACATATTAGATTTAACTAAAAACAGGAGTGGACATGATTATTAAAGACTTTATTTAATACGAGGAGGTTTACTAATGAAAGAAGATCAAAACTTTTTTCCCCCTGGTACAATCCTTTCGGCTGATGTAACCGTTAATCAATCAGAGGTAGTACGTGATTTTTACAAGAAAGTCATCGGATGGGAGCATAGTGAATACAAAAGGGGGGATTACACCGACTACTTTATGACAACTACTGACGGGCAACCCGTGGCGGGTATTTGTCAAAGAGCAGGAAGTCTTGCTGATCTTCCCCTGGCGTGGCTCGTTTATTTTGGAGTTAAGGATTTACCAGCAAGTCTGGAAGAGTGTCGTAATCTTGGCGGCAAAGTTCTTACTGAGCCTCAAGGTGAGGGTCGAGGCAGTTATGCTGTCATCGAATATCCGGTCGGTGCGATCTGTGCACTCAGTCAATTCTAAATTGAAGGCAAAGAACGCCTTCAATTTAGAATCGCCTTATGCTTGTCGGGGCTGACCAAGGCGCTTGCGCTTTTGTTCTTGAAAAGGGTAACTTTTTCTTGTTTGAGCGGGTGCTTTAGCGAAAAATCGAAGCTGTCTATGGGGCAGCTTTTTCTTATTGTGCTAACGGGGGAGGATAATTAAAAAAACGGAACTTTATGCAATGTAAACCGTCTAAATTTATGGAGGTGTATGATGAAATGAAAAAAATAATGATGTCTTTTGCCTTTATTTCTGTTTTTATTTTTTTATTGGTAGGCTGCACAACAGAAGGAAAGGGAGAATTAACAAGAATGGATATGTTTATAGAAAATCAAGGCGATACTCACATTCAAGATAAAGATACTTTAGATTTATTAGAAAATTTATCAGAACAGGTCAAATGGGAACCAAATAAAGTACCTAGTATGGCTAGAGAAGCAGAGGTAAAAGCAATTTTCTTTTATGAAGTTGAGAAAAATATGCCTGAAAGATTATACGAATATGAAATCTGGTTTAATGAGGATGCAGGTACAGCAACAATTATCAGTAATGATGAAAAAGAAGGTTACGGCGAGTTAGACAAAGATAATGCAAAAGCCTTAAAAAACATTTTATTTAAGTAAACGGGTGCGTTACTTAAACTGGACGTCCTGCCACTTCAAAATCTTACATGTGGTTGTACAGAACAGGTAGTGATGCTCCACCAAACATCTTGTTCGACTATCGTCAGACCCGTGCGGGCAAGCATCCAGAAGCTTTCCTATCCGGTTTTGAAGGATACCTTCATGTGGATGGTTATCAGGGATATAATGATCTCCCCAAGGTGAAGCTAGTAGGATGTTGGGCTCACGCACGTCGAAAGTTTGACAAGGCATTAACAGCTCTTCCTCCCGAAGCCAAGAACAATGAGACGCCCACGGCTGCAGAAGAAGGGCTTCGTTTCTGCAACCAATTGTTCGAAATCGAGCGTGCTTCCAAGGATGCTAGTCCTCAAGAACGTTTGAAAATCCGTCTTGAACGCAGTCAGCCGGTGCTGGATGCTTTTTCAACTTGGCTAAAAACGCAAAGTGCACGTGTCACACCGAAAAGTACATTGGGGCAAGCCATCAAATACTGTCGTAACCAATGGTTACGACTCACTACCTTTATGGAGGACGGTCAACTCGAACTAGATAACAATCGGAGCGAGCGATCCATCAAGCCATTCGTCATTGGACGAAAGAACTGGCTTTTCGCCCACTCGATGAAAGGTGCCCAGGCAAGTGCCATCATATACAGCATCATAGAGACGGCTAAAGAGGATGGACTGATTCCGCTCAATTACCTAACCTATGTATTTGAACAACTTCCGTTGATGGATCTGTCTGATGAGTCCGTACTTGATCAGCTTCTTCCATGGTCGGAGAACACTCCAGAAGAGTGTCGTTTATCAATTAAAACTAATTAGAATATATATAAATGGCCCGCCTAAGTATAAGTGGGCCTTATTTGACGCTTACTTTCCATCTATCTATTTAACATAATAGGTACCTGTCACTAAGTACAATGTCAAAAAAACAAGCCCCCCATTTCAATAGTTAATGGGGGTGGCTTGTTTACGGATATTAAATAATTAATTCGGACTTAATGCAGTAAATGTAAATGGTACGTTTGTTCCGCTGTATAGACCTACATATACATACGCTGTACCGCCTGGAATTACACCAGTTTCATCAGCTCCAGAAGTTGCAACAGAACCAATGACTTCAAAGTTCTTATTATAGAAGAACACATCATAATCATATGCACTTTCCGAAGTTCCAGTTACGTTAAACGTATGAATTCCGTCACCATATGGTGCAGGTAATGTCACGACATATCCATCAACACCTTGAGTCGTTGGGTTTGGGTTTTGAGTCGTAACAAATTCATTTTCTGTCACAGCAAGTGTTGCATCTACTCCAGCAAGACTTCCGACTCCAGTTCCTGCGTTACCAGCTAAAACTGTACCATTTGCTACAAATGGTGCTTCTGGCTCTAATGTTAGTGGTGCAATCTTTGTTTTACCAGGACCAAATGCTTGAAGTTCTGCAACTTGAACATATCCAGAAGCATTATTTTGTGCATTTTTAACAACTAGCTTTAGGTACTTCGCTTCAATCGTATTAGCTAATTCATACTCTTTATAGTGTAAATCAGGTGCTGCTGGACGAGGTTTTCCAGTATTGAAACGACTATCGACAATCTCAGTCCAATTCTCGCCATCTGTAGAAGAGAGTAAAGTGAAATCATTTATTGTAGCGAATCGTCCTTTTGAAATATCTTTAAACGCACTTACACTTACGGTTGAAATTTTCACTGGCTTATCATTCGCTAAATCTACAACAAATTCTGCTCCAGTAAAGCCATTTTCTTGAACTTCGGATGCATATACACTTGCTTCGGTATCATCAATGGCCATTTTAACAGGATTACTGTCAGACTCACTCGATACACTAGAAACTGTTGCGCCATTAAATGATGATGCAACGTTTGGTTCAAGAGAAATTCTGAGCGCTTTATTTGACCCGGGCTCTATATTAAAGTCTTTAAGCGTACGGGAACCAAAACCTTTAGCCTGAATGGTAATGTCATAAGTTCCGGCTAACATTGGTACTCCAAATGCGCCATTATCCGTTGTCTTTACTACCGGACTAGTTCTTGCCTCAAATTCACCAATTATGATTCGTACATTTTCAATCGGCTTATTGGTCGCTGCATTTATGAATTTACCTGCGAATATACCATTTTTATCTTGAGTGGGATGATTGTATGCAGGAGTCGGATCTGTATCGTTTCCACCATTTGAACTCGCGCTAACACCTAACCCACGTTTTGAAAATGCAGACCATAATAAATCAGTATGTTTTCCACCGTAACGTGCAGTGTCAGCTGCAATGATTGCATCTCTCATATCCACCATTGATGGATTTGGAGCTGAAATCGGCATTGCGTCTACAACTAATTGTTCAACTACCTTTTCTCCTTCTTCTTTTCCAAGTGTTGAAAGTAGTGTTTCCCTTACTTCCCAAAGGATAGCTGCCCAAATTTCGCCATCAGCATGGACCTCAGGGCCAATAATGTCAAACCCGATATCTCCATATTGTAATGGACTTTCTTCTAAAGACCAGCTTCGGATTCCTCGCTCCTCATTGCCAGTTACATAAGCACCAACAACAGCTTTCTCTTGCAAACCATTTTTGATAAGATAATGCATAGCAAACCAATCACCCCATGCTTCACCCATAGATCCGGACTGGTGACTACCAAGTGATTCTCCGCCTGCTACTAATCGTGTTGATAAGGCGTGAGAATATTCATGATAAATAATACCTGCATCATAATCACCATCTGCATATTGACCTTCAAAAGAACCTGGAATTGGCTCCCATAGGAACATTCCACTCCAAGATGGAAGTCCATCTGGAAGTGTTAGCATATATGCGTTATCTCGGCCTGTATAGGTTGGCTCTCCACCTGAGAGTGCTCCTGCTTGAACCAATCCCATGATGGCATCGCCTTCAGAACCACCTTTACCAAAGTTCGTTGTTTGAAGATTACCAGCGCCTTCAACCCATCCAAGGTTATAGAAATAATCATGAAATAGATTGTGATGGTAAAATAAGCTTGTTGTTGCACTGTTCACATCATCAGCATACGAAGGGGGTGTTGTTTGACCATTTGTGTTTTGCCAAGCATTTGTGAATGGATATTTAAACTGACCTAATGGGCTTACTGGACGAACCGCTTGATCGGCAGGAGCTATAAAGTTACTCCAGTTTGCAAAGGAACTCGCATTATTTCCGAGTGTCGTTACGCCTAGGTCACTTGTCGGAAGTAACCACCCATTCGGTGATGCAGTAGCATCTCCTTTAAAAGATTTCGTGACTAGGGTTCCTCCTGCATTAGCACCAGGATAATTTTCAAATACAGAACCTTCTGGATCTAAATGTTGAGCCAGTGAACGTTCATATAACCTTTCTCCGGATTTTGCATCGATGATTACTTCTGATCCCTTTTGAAGTTCTTCAATATATAACACACGGTAAACAGGTCTAATTTCATCTCCTTTTGCAAAGACAGCTTTTTTCACATATTGTTTGGTAGGGAGAACTTTAGCACCATCAAAAACATCCCAACCATTTTCTTGGCCTAGTAAAGCAGGTGTGTAAGCTAAAGAGGGAGATTCTAAAGAAACCACTTTTTTAAGTGCATCAGTTTCTGTTAAAGTAAAATCATTTATGAAAGACTTTGCTTTTGTAACATTGCTTGTAACCGATAATATTTGCCCAGTTTTGTTTACTGCTACGATCACACGTCCACCAAAGATTGTCTGTATTCCGTCAAATGACTGTTGGAAAGTAACTGGCTGAAGCCCTGTACCAGGCAATTTATAGTTTCGAATAACTTGCAGTGAATCAATGTCATTGGAAGTTAGCCCGAATACTTCTGCATTGTTTTTTAACCATTGACGAGCAATGGTCTCAGCATCACCAGTCGTAGGTTTCGTTAAATACCCCTTATCCTTTACAATTGATGAAGGTGTTCCAAACATCGTGTTCCACTGAACTCTTGCACCGCTTCCAATTGATTCGATTAATTTATTCGTTGCGAGCAACTGTTCCTTTGAGGGAATTACGCCATTTAACACATTTCGAATATCGTATAACTGTTCATGGTTATGCGTATCCATTACATTTGTTTCAACTAATGGATTCACATTTACTGCTTGCGAGTACATTGGAATAAACAATGAGCTCGCTAAAACGGCGGTACCCAATACTGAGAATACTTTTTTCTTATTACCCATATTAAATCCCCTTTTCTTTTAAAAATGTTGATCTTTAAAAGAATTCGTAAATTTAATATTAATTCCTACCCAAAAATCAACAAATACTCAATAGGTTTTAGTAAAACACATACATTGTAGTAGGGAGGTATAGTGTTTTAGTAGTAATAGGGAGAAGTTGTTCGAGTGCCCACTAACGTTGCATAGAATCAATAAAACTCAATAAATATAAAATATTTCCACCAAATTGTCTCCGACAAATTAAAAAAGGGAACAGGCACGATATATAAAATATCACCAGCATTTGCCATCGTTTGTCCGATCCATAATAAACGAAACGATTTTTTCCCCATATAAATGCTCCTTTGCTTTATTCAGTTGTCTAATTTATAGGGGGTGTTTACATTGGGCTGTCTCCTTTTTCCGTTATCTTTTAATTAATGATATCATATTAAGAAAATTTAAAAAATAAACCTTGTTAGTGGTGATAAAAAAAGCAAAATATATGATATTAAAGAAGGTATAGGGTCGATGAATTTGCGGGGGCTTTGATTATGTTGAAATGCTTTATGCCTTTTAAATCCTATTAAAGGGGAGCTTTTCTGGAAAATCTTTGGCTAATACCTTATAAGATCGATCTTAAGCAATCGGGCGCTTATCTGAAATAAGGTAAGTGTTATTTTTAATAGCATAGATTATTCAGAAAAGTTCATAAATTTTTGCTACAATATGTTTAAAAAGTACGGGAGACAAAATAATGAATCAGTTAGCTAAAAGGTATTGGACTGCATATTGGGAGGGTCAAGGTAGAGGAAAGCCTAAGTCTGTTAGTGCGTGGCAATTTGGAGGTAATCCTGATCATTTAGCTCAATTAGTGATTGACGGTATAAAAACAGCTACATGTTCAGCACTTATTAATTATGAATTGGAAAATGAACAAATACCTTCTTTTGGGGACTATAGCATCATTCTAAATAGCAAGGATCTACCAGTTGCAATCATTAAAACACTAGAAGTCGAGATTATGCCGATGAACAAAGTTCCTGAAGATTTTGCTATTGCAGAGGGAGAAGGAGATAAAACATATCGTTATTGGAAGGATGTTCATGAAGAATTTTTTAAGGCAGAGCTAAGTAAAATAGGTCGTGAATATACAGAGGATATGATGTTAGTTTGTGAGCGATTTGAATTGGTTGATGTAAAGAAATAGAAGAATGTTTATAGATGGCAAATACAATAATATTATGACAAAACCAGCTAATAGAGGCTTTAGTGATCTTCCGCAATCGGGCGCTTATATTTAAGATAGGGAATGCTGTGGCAATCCCTTTTCTGTTTCGATAATGGGCAGTATAAGCTAACCTACTCCACCAATAAATTTCAAGCCCCTGAAATACTTAGCTTTTACACTGATTACCCTAAGGATGGAATTTGGGTAAAAGTACCAAATGGAACAAAGAAGATAACATTTAACGTGACATCCATACAATTTTAGTAATGGAGTAAAGAAATCAAAACAATTAGACTATCTTCTTATTAAATGAATAGGCGTTGAACAGTAGTACTATATTGTTAATAACACAAGTCATGTTTCTTTAATTATCTGGGGCGTTTCTGCAGCAATATTACCGCACCAAGTGTATTGCAAAACGATCTTCCGTTATCGGGCGCTTTTCTGAAATAAGGAAAGCGTCTTTCTTCATGAAAAGGGCCAGATTGTTGAAGATCGAGCATATTGACGATAAGGATAAAAGTAGAAAAATAGAAAAGACTACCATCATCATTGTGTTTTTAAAATAAGGATAAATTTGGACTAGGGAAGTGAAAAGGATGCTGAAGCAGATCCGTGCATTGGAGGATAAGCAGTTGCTTCGCGGTTTATGGTGGAATACTGGTACTTTTGCTGTTGTGTTTCTCTTATTATGCTATTTGGACGGTGATCATGATTATGTGAGTTTCCAAACAGCAGTCGTGATATTGATTGTCGTTTACATACCAGGCTTGTTGCTAATGCTGGCTATGTATGTCAAAGCAGATGCTGAAACGAGCAGGAATAGGTGCCTTGCACCTATTCCTGCTCAAATTCTCTGGCAATCCTTTCGAATGCTTCCTTAATAATCGGTCTTGGCGATGGAATACAAATTCTTTGATATTGTACACCTTCTTCTCCAAACATGCCGCCATCTTCTAATAATACGTTCGCTTTGTTATAGATGCGATCATGGACTTCTTCTGGTGTAAGGCCATATTCGCTAAAATCCATCCACATAATATAAGTGCCTTCTGGAATTCTCACTTTCACTTTCGGCATTCTTTCAGCTAAGAAATTAACAGCCCATTCCATGGTGCCGTCAATATATTCTTTCAGTTGCTCTAACCAATCTTCCCCCTCATTGTATACAGCGATGAGTGCAGATATTGTAAATGGCGATGCTAATTGAAAGCCCATTTCTTTACCGAATATTTTTCTAAGCTCTGAGTTTGGGATGATCGTATTTGTACAATGAAGACCTGCTACATTAAATGTTTTGTTGATAGCGGTTAACGTGATAATATGATCAGTATTGTCCGCAGCTTTTGCGATTGGTGTAAAGGTTTGATCACGTCTAATTAAATCGCCGTGTATTTCGTCTGCTACGATAAGGACACCATTTTTTGCACAAATATCGGATATTTTCTTGAGTTCATTCACATTAAATATTCTTCCTGTAGGATTGTGAGGATTACATAAAATAAACATTTTCGTCTTTTCTTCTTTTGCTTTTGCTTCAAAATCATCAAAATCGATCGAATAATACCCATCATTATCACATTTAAGAGCATTATTTCTTATTTTTCTACCATTACCTTCTGTCACCGATGTAAAAGGCGGGTAAACTGGGCGCTGAATAATGATCCCATCACCTGGATTGGTAAAAGCTCTTACTGCAATATTTAATGCATGGACCGTTCCAGGGCTATAGATGATTTCTTCCTTCTTGATCTCCCAATCATGTCGCTTTTTAAACCAATGTTGTATGGCTTCATAGTACTCATTAGGAAATATTGAGTAACCAAAAATTTTATGATCCACGGTTTTATGTAAAGCATCAATCAAGGCTTGAGGTACAGGTAAATCCATGTCTGCAGTAAATAAAGGTATAGTCTCTTCATCATATCTTTCAGTCAAGCCAAATTCTTTAATTAACTCTCCGCCATCCCATTTTACTGAATAGGTCCCTCTCCGATTTACTATTTCATCAAAGTTATATTTCATTTAAATCCAACCTTTCTCTAGTTATAAATATCGTATTTATCTCCAACTATACTATTTACCAAACTATAAGCACAAAAAAAAGAACCTGAAACCTTACAAATTTTTCCTGAGTATTGTGCCTGTCACGCATTTAAAGGGAAATTGAAAGGTCGTGTGCGCCACCGTGATATTTGAATTAGCGACAGCCGGAGAAAAGGATGTGTATTCAGATTTAGTTATTCCATTAAACGCTTTATGTCTGCTTACGATTCGTAGAACTCTTTCAGTAAACCTCTCCGTCAGATCTTGAGTCCAGGTTCCATTGCCAACATTAATTTGACCGGCTACATCACCTTGTGGGCGGCATGGTACTTCCAGCACTAAAAATGGGGGTCATTAACTCAAGAAGCCGGCTCCCCGTTATGTTATACGTTAATTTAGAGAGGCCAGGCATGAAATCAATGGTAATTATTCAACAGTAAGCTCGAGAAGATCAATACGCAAAGCCTATAACATACGAATCGGATTAGTTGCAGCCTATGGCGTTAGTACCATTGTGTGGTACTTCAGTAAGGAGTAGGGCTTTTTTCTTATTTAAGTAACGGGATAGTTGAAGAAGGAATCCGGAATTTTTGTTAAAGTATAGAAGAATAGTACCGTACATTCGAGGGGGGGGATGGATTTGTAAAAGTTCTTATTGGTAATGCTTTTGTTATTTATTTTAACAATATGTTTAATTCCATTAAGATTCGGAAGTGCATTATTTCAGGAGGGGAATCCTACACCTATACTTACATCAATAATGAATCTAGAACTGGCAAAAAGTGATTACGAACTGTTTTCTGAAACAAATATTCATAATAGGTATGTATCAGACAATACAGGAAATTCTCGATGCTGTAAGAATGTAATTTTTCAGATCTTAATCTACAAATATTTTAACTTTCAGTCTATTAACCTTTACAAATGTAAGCGTTTTCAGTTATAATAATTATGGGTTGGATGGCACGTGTGGCCGTCATTGTATTTGGCGTAGGTGGGGCCTATACAAGGAAAAGGGCAGATAGATACTTACCCTTTTTATGGAGCTTTCATGCTTCTTCCGAAATAAGAAGGTTAGTGTTCAGTTTGTCTAGTTTTGCACCAGAAAGTTCCTACATAAAACTAATATTTTAATAGTCTGATATTTTAGGTAATAGAAAAATGATTGAGGAGTTGAATTCCTATGGAAAACAATTTGCTTAATGCACCACAACCTGTAAATGTCATGGATTCTCTATTTGCTGAAATGGTGTTAGACAAAGCCCTGCTTGATTTCCGGAAAGATCAAATCCTTAAGGAAATCGACCAGACGTTACAAGTTAGAGACAAGGGGAAATTCCTACGATTAATAGAGGAGTTAAAGATTATTTCTTAAAATGGTAACAACCAAAAGGACCTCTTCGGAGGTCTTTTTATTTGTAGGTGCGCCCGGCATGGGTGCAATCTATAGGGTGCGAGTCCCGAACTGTGAAGGCAGAAGTAACAGTTAGCTTAACGCAAGGGTGTCCATGGTGACATGGAATCTGAAGGAAGCGAGCGGCAAACTTCCGGTCTGAGGAACACGAACTTCATATAAGGCTAGGTATCATTGGATGAGTTTGCCTAACAAAACAAAGTCCTTTCTGCCGAAGGTGATACAAAGTAAATGAAGCAGATAGATGGAAGGAAAGATTGCATTCTTACCCGGGGAGATCTGATTAACAAGCCAAGTACACTTGGTAAGCTATCTAGTGATAGATAGCTGAATAATCAGAAGTCAACCGAAGTCATAGTACTTGATTCACTCGAGAGAATTAAGGAAGGACTGAACCATTTAGGAGAACAAACACTCGGCAAACGGTTCTTATGGCTGAAAGCAGAAAATTCCTAGCGGAACCTACCCAAATGGAGGAAATGGTGAATTCCATAGGGGACATTGGGAGGGCTTAGTAAAGAACTCATTTAAAGAGAACGTAATGTTCACGTAGAAAGGAACATCTTGATGTTGATGGAACGAATCTTGTCACGGGATAATCACCTACACGCATTAAAACGAGTAGAAAGAAATAAAAAGAAGCCATGGAATAGACAATATGTCCGTAAAAGACCTACGAAGACATATCCTTGAAACATGGGATACACTCAAAACTTCCTTGAAAGAGGGTACCTATAAACCTTCTCCTGTCCGTCGTGTTGAAATCCCAAAACCGAACGGAGGAATAAGGTTATTAGGTATACCTACCGTAACAGATCGCTTCATTCAACAGGCGATTACTCAAGTGTTAACCCCTCTATTTGATCCAACCTTTTCAACACAAAGTTATGGGTTTCGACCAAACAAACGGGGTCATGATGGAGTCAGACAAGCGAAGAGATATATAGAAGAAGGTTATCGCTGGGTAGTCGACATAGACTTACAAGGATTTAGCGACATTAATTTATGACGGAATATAACCTTTAAGGTGAACAAACACCTAAAATACTGTTAAATGCTAACTGTATCGCATGATTACTCTTTATTTTATTATGTACCTGTTCGAATACCGTAAGGTGTCTGAAAAGAACTGATGGGATCTCCCTTTAGCCCCATAATGGTGCGCATTTTTCGCATAGGGTGTTGCTTTGAAAGTTCTTTTAAATCAGTAATTGTGATATGTAAATAGATTTGAGTTGTAGATAAAGCCAACCTCACACCCCAAAACATAAGGGAATAATCAAAAGAAAATTCAATGAGGCCTTCATCAAGAATTGGAAAGAAATCAATTACTTTTTGTTTTCAGTAGAAAATTTATAAAAAAAATTTTATTTTAAATGTATAAGAGATTAATAGTCTGGGAATCATGTAAAACGTTATATCGTGAGATTGAAAAACGTGGGTCAATTAGAAAAGCTTGACTTAGTGGTCGCACCCGCCATTCAGTGAATGTTCGGGTGCTATTCCCCTTTTTCGGGGGATGTGCAAAAACACCCAGAATGGTACTCATGTGAATGCACGAAAGTCTCATTTTCGTATCCCTGTCATGGGTGGTCATTTTCGATTTTTGGTGATCTTCCGAAAATTACCCCCCTTATCAGAGGATCGTCCCCTTTTATTGAATATTCCCATTATTTAGAATAGAGATGGAAGGAAATAAACTTTCAAATTTGTGCCTGTTTAATTCAGAGCGACTAATTGATTGTAAGCGTTATCCTTATGAAGGTAGTGAATAAGACCTAAACATAGTTTGAAAGTGGTGAGGAAGTACCTTTGGAACCCAATGGATATAGGCTATATGGCTGGAATGATAGCACACGCATTAGTTGAGGGAGAAAGAAAGAAAATGATTTGATCACCGAGCAGGCATATAACACACTTAAGGATCAGACGGATTCTTTACTTAATAGACTGATGTGAATTTTTAGATTGATATACCCATGGGAAGATTCCAAACCGAACCCATTCAACTATTAAGGGGGTGAAATAGCGAACGCAAGTGCAGTCCATTCATTTAACAGCGGCCGGACTGTATAAAGAATAGGGATTAACGGAAAAAGTCATCAAACTCATAGAAAGCTTTATACAACTACTTGATCATCAGCTCGAGAATGATCATATTACCAGGGGGCTGTATCACACGCTCAAGGCTAATACTGATTCTTTGATCAAGAGGTTGCGGTAGGTTTTCAAAATCTACTACCCTGTCGCTAGGAAAGAAGGAACTAGTTACAGGGAGATTTAAAAGGTCATGAATAGAAGAAAAAGGGGGAAGAGAAAAATATGAGAAAAACTTTAAGCCTATTATTGTCCATTGTTCTTATTATAACGGTACTGCCAATAGCGAACAAAGCATTCGGTAAATCGGATAAGAACATAGAGGTTACTAATTTGAGAACAGAATATACCAACAACCCACTTGGCATTGATGTGACAGAACCGCGGCTTAGCTGGGAGTTGGAGTCCAGTGATAGAGGGCAGAAGCAAACTGCTTACCAAATCCAGGTGGCAAGTAATAAAAGTCAATTATTAAAAAATAAACCAGACCTTTGGGATACGGGTAAGGTTGAATCCGACGAGTCGGTTAACATCGTGTACGAAGGAAAAGAATTAGAATCTAAAAAGCGCTATTATTGGCGTGTGAAAGTGTGGGACAAAAACGGTGAAAAGCCCTCAAAGTGGAGCAAGCCCGCTTGGTGGGAGATGGGTTTGCTTGATGAATCTGCTTGGCAGGCAGAGTGGATAGGTCTAGAAGGAGAATACGGGGTGCCCATCGATACCTCTGTTCGTAACGTGACGCCAAGATTAGAGAGTGGGCACACATTAGGGCAGTCATTTACGATGAAAGGGAAGTTTTCCACTCTTGACGTACAAATTCCCAATTGGGGGAACCCGGACTCTGCTTTTACCTTGAAAATTTATGAGGAAGATCCGCAAGGGAAAGTCCTTGCAGAAAAACGATTTGCTAATTTTAGAAACGCATCTTGGGTTTCATTTGAGCTAGAGGAAGAGCTCCCGGCAGGAATATATTACTTGGAAGCTTCCGACCTAGAAGGGGATATTGGATGGTATAGTCATACCGATGATGTTTACCCTGGCGGGACGGCTTTTGCAGACGGTAAGCCGGTCAACGGTGATCGAACCTTGCGTGTTGAGACATCGCCCGCTCCGGCTCCTCTTCTTCGCAAGGAGTTTCCTGTTGAGAAACCAGTAAAGCAGGCGCGGATCTACGTGAGCGGATTAGGGTTTTATGAATTAGCTCTTAACGGAGAAAAAGTCGGAGATCGTGTGCTTGATCCGAACTCTACGAATTATGAGAAACGTGTATTGTACACAACCTATGACGTAACAAAGCAACTTAATAAAGGTGACAATGCCATCGGTGTCGAGCTTGGACGCGGAAAGTATGGCTTAACTTCACCAACTATATGGTTTTGGCATACGGCCCCTTGGCACGATGATCCAAAGTTATTGTTACGGTTGGACATTGAATATAAGGACGGTAGCACAGATACGATTGTAAGTGACGAGTCTTGGCGGGCAACGGAAGGTCCGACGCGCTTTGATTCGCTTTACGAAGGGGAAGTGTACGATGCCCGGCTTGTTCAGAACGGTTGGACATCTTCAGGGTTCAATGACAAGGAGTGGAACAAGGTATCGAAGGTAGAAGCGCCTGACGGTGAATTGCATGCATTTCAGCATGAGCCGATTAAGGAAATTGACACCATCCGCCCTAAGTCAGTGGAAGAAATCGAGCCAGGTGTTTATGAGTTCGATTTCGGAATAAATGTAGCCGGTTGGGCTGAGCTCCAAGTGGAGGGTCCCCGAGGGACAGAGGTAACACTTAGCTATGGTGAGAAATCTGAAAAGGGTGTCAATACCAGACAAGCCTTTGTTAGCGGGCCGCTTCAGACAGATCATTACATTTTAAACGGTGAAGGCGTCGAAACGTGGAAACCTAAATTCAGTTACAAGGGTTACCAGTACATTAGAGTTTCAGGCTACCCGGGGAAACCGACACTCGATAGCCTTAAAGGATATGTGATTCATACATCGGTTGCTTCAACAGGTGAATTTTCGAGTTCAAATCCACTCATTAATCAAATTAACCAAAATGTGCGACGTGCTTATTTAAACAATTTGTACGATGTAATAACCGATACTCCTGTTTATGAGAAAAACGGTTGGACCGGTGATGCCCAAATTATGGCTGCATCATCCATTTACAATTTCCATATGCCGCGTTTTTACACAAAATGGCTCAACGATGTACGTGATTCACAAAGACCGAGCGGAGAAATTCCGGATATTGTACCGACGAGTGGCTTTAGTTATGAAGGTGCCCCCGGATGGAATGCTTCACAAGGACCGACGCCGATATGGGATGCGGTGATGTTTGAAATTCCATGGGAGATGTATCGTCACTATGGGGATAAACGGATACTAGCTAACATCTACGAAGAAATGAAGCTTTATTTAGATTATATTGGTTCGAAAGCCGACGGACATATTGTACGGATGGGACTTGGCGACTGGATTTCGCCAGGATACGTCGGGACACCGCCAGAAGGGCCAGATCTTACCTCTACTGCATACTATTACCGTTTTGCTACTACGTTATCCAGCGTAGCCAAGATTCTCGGTGATGACTCAAAAGTAAGTATGTACGAAGAAAGGGCTTCGGCCATTAAGGCTGCGTTTAATGCAGAATTCTTTAATGAAGAAACAAATGTTTACAATACTGACCGCGATGCCGGATACCGTCAGACATCTAACGCCGTTCCACTTGCGTTTGGTCTAGTACCTAAGGGTCATGAAAAAGATGTTGTTGCCAACCTCGTGAAGGACGTTGAAAAGCATGGTAATCATCTGAACACCGGTATTGTTGGGACGAAGTTTCTGCTTCCAGTACTGACAGAACACGGTTATAAAGACCTTGCCTACACCATTGCTACGCAGCGCACGTTTCCGAGTTGGGGACACTGGATTGAAAACGGCGCGACAGCGTTGCTTGAAAATTGGGAACTGACCTCCCGTTCCCAGAGCCACCACTTTTTCGGTTCGGTTAGTGAATGGTTCTACGCATACCTTGCCGGGATCCAACCGGAGGAACCTGGTTATAAAAAAGTGAAGATCAAGCCATACATGCCGAAAGATTTGAAACAGGCAGAGGGGAGATTGAAAACTGTCAAAGGTGACGTTTTGTCCAGTTGGAAACAACATAAGGACGGAAAAATCTCACTCAAAGTTGAAATTCCTGTGAACACCACGGCAATCGTTTATGTCCCAGCTGACAGTCAGAAGGCAGTTACCGAGGGGGATCAGCTGGCTCATAAAGCGGATGGTGTAAAGTTCACTGGTATGGAAGACGGATATGCTGTTTACGAAGTGGGTTCCGGCAGCTATATATTTAACGCAGAGTATTAAATGTATCCGAATTAAATCCCTTGTTGAACGTTTCGAAGAAAAAAAGATTGAGTTGGACGCCTGGCTTTGAAATAATTGATATTAAGCAATCGGAGCAGGATATTATAAGAAGATTTTTATAGGGGATAAAATTGAAAAAAAAGATAATTTTCGGATGTTTACTTTTTATCGTGTTTTTAGTTGGATGTTTAAAAGAACAAACATTTGAAGAATTCTTTCACCAAGAAATGAAGGAAATGCACATAGAAGAAGAGAATTATTCGTACAATCTTGTTTCACGGAAGGACAAAAGCCTAGGAGAAACTGCTATCAGTTTTCTCCTAGGCTTTTGTTTTTTTGCAAAATAAACATTGAGGTGTATATAGTAATGGAATGGATAAAAGTAGTTGTAGCTTCAGTTTTTGAGGTGTTTAGGGGTATCGGCTTTTTTTATTCGACTCCCTCAGATTGATACGAATATCTCTTGAATTCCACTAACCTAACTCGTTTGTTATTTAAGAAAAAACTCAGCATTTGCAGATCAAATCTTTGAAAAAAGCCCCCTTTAGTAGAAATAGAATTTCACTATAAACTAGAGAGAGCTTTCCACTTCATTTATTACAGAATTCTCCACTGATAGTAAGATACAGCTATCTAATTTTTATTCATTTGCAATTTTAAGTATGTGTTCTAAGTCACTATCTGTTAAAAATCCGCGTAATTTATCGTTTAATGTCACTTCAATTAAAGCGAGCAATTCTTCTCCTTCAATAGTTAGCGTAACAGTACTACTCCGTTTATCTTCTAAAATAGGTGGATTTCTTTACAATGTGGTTATTTTGATAACTTTCCATGCGTGTTACCAGCCTAGATATTGCACTAAGACTAAGACCAACTTTAGGTTGAAGTTCCACCTGTTATAACGCCATTTCAGGAAAATGGAAATGTAGATTATGAGAGCTTTGTACAAAATATAGAAAAATGGAACAAGAACAAAGTGTCGGGCTATTTAGCGCTTGGCTCCAATAGTGAAACGGTTTATCTAACAGAAGATGAAAAATTGACAATTTTGAAGGAAACCGTACAATCAGCCGAAAAGGATCTTTTAATAATGGCTGGCACTGGAATGGAGTCTACCAGGGAAACTATTAACCTTACAAACAAGGCTGCAAAGATTGGCGTACAAGCGGCATTAATATTAACCCCTTTTTATTATAGCGGAGCAATGACTTCTAAAGCACTTATTAAATACTTTACTAATGTAGCTAATAATACAGCGACATTCCAATTTTAATTTATAACGTTCCAAAGTTTACCGGAGTTAATATAAAAGCTGATGCGGTAGAGGTTTTAAGCGATCATGCAAACATTATTGGAATGAAGGATAGTACCGGTGATGTTCCACAACTTGCTACTTTTAAAAGGATAGTACCCGAGGATTTTAATTTAATAGTAGGTACGGCTTCAGCATTATTCCCTGTTCTAACCCTTGGAGTAGACGCAGCGATTTTGGCTTTAGCAAACTGTAATCCAATTGAATGTGCAAAGGTACAAGAGTTCTATGAAGCAGGAGATATTTTAGCAGCAAGGGAAATATACCAAACTATGTTCCCTGTGAATACGGCAGTTACTGGAACATACGGCATTCCAGGACTGAAGTATGCGTGTGACCTCATGGGATACCAAGGAGGATTTGTAAGAAGTCCGATGCTAGAAATAAGTCAAGATGATAAAAGTAAGATGAAAAACATTATCGATGAGGCTATGATTAATATAAGAATTAGTTAAAGTACGCTTTGATTATTCATAATGCTAGTTCAACATTTATCCAGTTTGTTTTTTAATCTTTGTTTGAAACAACTATTAAAAGGAACTACTCAGTTAATCCAGAACGGTGTAGCCGCCTGATAACTTTGAATACTTTATGCTAAATAGAAGTGAACACTTTACTGGAAGTTAGCTGGGGCATATTGTCACTTTGTCACTTTACATTGAGCCTATGAGGGCAAGATCATGAGCCATGAAGCCAGATGTACCAATGAATCTGACTTAACCTAAATAGGGTATCATGCCGGCCGCTCAATATAAAGCGCGCGTCTCTAATGGAAAATAGTGTTCACTCTTATTTATCTATTATACTAGATATACTCCATCGGAATATTTTGAAATTGTTGACTAATAAAAATCTCTATCCTGCACTCTATCATCGGTAAACTCATTGTTTATCCAGTGAGAGAAAGTCCACAGGCATATCAACATCGTACCAAATGATATATATTGTAGGAAGTTCAGAGGATTGCTATTATTCCTATGTTCGTCCAACATCAGAATCATTCGAAAAGCTTAGAGTTCTAATGTCTAATCGTGATGTGATTGTTAAACGTCTCGTTAGCTCTAGTAATCAGATAAATAGATGGGTAGATATTGTCTTTCCAGAATTCAGACAGGCATTTAAAGATGTCACGTGTAAAGGGGCAATCGCAACCCTTCGTCTCTTTCCTACTCCAGATGAAATTTCTTGCCTGCAGTCCCTAGATGTTATGAGGGGATGGAAGTCATTAATGAAAAGACAACCAGGGCCTAAAAAGGCACAATTACTGATCCAACTAGCAAAAACCTCTATTGGAACTGGACAAGCACTAGACGCTTATAAATTCCATTTAGAACAATTATTAGAGGAATATGACCTCGCTGTAATACAACTCGAAAGAGTTGAACAACAAGTTAAAGATGTTCTCAATCAAATACCATACGCAAAGAAACTGCTTATGATTAAAGGAATAAGTGAAATCTCATTAGCTGGTATATTAGGTGAGGCAGGAGATTTAAGTGGTTTTTCTCATGGGAACTCTTTATTACGACATGGAGGATTACATCTAGCTGAAGCAAGTTCAGGAAAATGGAAAGGTCAGATTGTCATCTCAAAGCGTGGAAGGTCTAGACTAAGGCGTTTCCTCTACCTAGCAACCATTAGCCTTGTGATGAATAACCCTGAGTTTAAAGCCATCCATTCCCATAATGTAAAGGTCAAGAAGATGAAGAAAATGAAATCAATCATGAAACTGATAGGCAAACTAGCAAGGATTTTTGTAGGAATAGCACGACGAAACGAGTCTTACTGTCCAAATAAGATCCAAGCCTCAATCCCTTTTTTAGCAGCATAGGAATCAGTAGACTTTAAAACACTAGTTTTAAAAAGTATTACCTTAAATTAGTTATCTTTAATTTTGAATGTTGTCTTATTCGTAGGATTTCAAATATGTACGGAGTACCAGGTTTATTCAACAAAAGGACACTGTGACCCATCAGGTTAGCATAACTGGCCTCCACCCCTTGGATAGGCATGACGAAGGAATGAGAGGGCAATTTGACCCGTTGAGACATGGGAGGGAAAGCCTCCAGGGGCGGCGTGGAGATGTACATTATATGGTAAAATGTGGAGTGGTAGCTGACTCCTTTATTTAACTGAAGCCAAAATGATCTGAACTCATTTCATTTATCTGTAACTCCAAATACAAGGGTTATGAAATCCTGCGAATAAGTGAGCATTCGAGAGATATACGTATTGAACTGAGGGAGTTGAAGAAGGATTTATGCTCCAGTATCGAAGGTTAAAAAGATAGATAATCGAATGCGTGGTGTTCTTTAATAATGAGGTTAGCTTTAATAGGTGGAGGATTTGTAAAACATACAGATAATTTTCATATTAATAAAAGAATTGTTGAACTTGTTGAGAAGACCAATCCCAAAGTTTTGTTTATACCTACCGCAAGCAATGATAACGAGGATTATATAACAGAATTCACAGAGATTTTTGAAAAGCAGTTAGAATGTCACGTTAATGTGCTGCGTTGTATAAATAATAATCCAAGTGAAGCTGAAATAAAAAAGATGATTAACTCTGCTGACCTAATATACCTTGGTGGCGGAAATTATATAAATATGATGGAAAAGTGGAAAGAATACAAAATAAACCAAAGATTAGTCGAAGCTTTACAAAACGACACTTTAATCGCAGGCATTAGTGCAGGAGCTATATGTTGGTTTAAATGTGGAATACGTACCAATTATGAAGGTGAAGGCTACATAGAGAGTCCAGGCTGGAATATGATTAACAAAATCTTTTGTCCACATTACAATCAAATGGATAGAGCTAATGAGTTTCATCGATTGCTATTGCAAAATGGCAATGAAAATGAACACGCAATTGCTTTAGAAGACAATTGTGCTTTGTATTTAACAAATGATACTTATGAAATTATTGGAGAACCTTCAAAGGCGTGGGAGTTTCAAGTTATAGAAAATGAATTATTAAAACAAAAGTTTATCGAAAGAGCAAAAACTTCAATATAATAAATTGTTCATCTTCAACTAACGAGTGCAATAGTAAAAAATTATAGAGGTGATTCAGTAACTATGAGTATTCAAGTAAAGCTTCAAGCTATTATTGAAGAAATGGAAATACAGTTTGAAGAGTCTCGAACATTTCTAAATATTAAAACAGGTGAAATAATTGTAGTAACTTCAGATGACATAAGAGCTGTTGAAGATGAAGAAGCATTGGATCATTTACAGCGTTGGCAACAAGAAAATTTAATGGTTGCTAATGATGTTGTTGAAAACTTTGAGAATTACATAGAGTTACCAACTAAATATGAAATCAATGAATATGAAATTATGGAAGACTTTTGCCTAACAATCAGTGACCAAAGAGAACAAGATATATTATTAAGATCAATTAAGGGAAAGGGTGCCTTTAGAAGATTTAAAGACAAAACAATAGAATATGAAATCGAGGATCAATGGTATTCATATCGTGATGATCGTTTAAAACAAATAGTGATTAAATGGTGCCGAGATAATAAAATAAACTATATTGAATAAATTAATAATCAATCTAAGGTGGTTAGATGATTTTAGCTAACGATGAGCATTGCTTCAAATCAAGAAGTAATGCTTTTCATCTTTCACTAACGGGGCTGGATAGTACAGGAATTCTTTGTAAAATACAAGGGGAGATCAAAAATGAAATTAAATACTCCACAAATCATATTTACATCGGCGTTTGTTGCCACAGTAGTTACCGTTTCAAGTTCTTTTATAGAATGGGATAAACAAATATATGCGGGTATTTTCGCAGGCATAACAACTATTGTTGGTGCAGTAATTGCTAAGATAATTTTTAAGGATAAGAGTTAGAAATTAAGGGTATATGGGAGAGTACGAGATAAAGCAAATAACTAATCTGCTTAATATTGATTTAAATATTTTAGTGACGGAAAGCAAAAAAGAGGGTTTTCTTTTTGTAAAAAGGTTAGTCGATGATTATAAAAAGGTACAAATAATTTTAATAATCTAGGCGAGGCTTTATATGGTGTTTTTAATGAACAAGGTGTACTTGTTGCTATTGGTGGACTTAATATAGACCCTTTCTCAAATGAACCAAATATAGGTAGGTTGAGAAGGTTTTACGTTAGTAGAGAGTATAGAAGAAACGGTCTTGGAAGTCTCTTGTTAAAAAAAATAATTTACGAAGCAAAAAACTATTTTAAAGTTTTAGTGCTTCAGACAGATACCGAACAAGCTGATACCAGTTACGTCTTCAGAAGCTCGGAACACTGCCCTATAAGGATGTGTCCGGACTATTAAACGTAATCTATAGTTTACTTTATGTAAAGTTTATAATACATTATGTACATTATACCTTACTTGGTGTAAAATGGAATAGACAGGAGGTGTAAACCATGACCTATCAAGAAAAGAAGAGCATCGTATCGTTGTTCAGTGCCATACTCATTTTTGGTTTTTATTGTTTGTACATGTACCCGCGGTACCCTGGCGGGGGTCTGGAGTCGACGGAAACCTTTCGTTATTGGGGTACCTTCGTCCTCATCCTTACTTTGTTTTCAATAGTCTCACATATCATTATCAGCATAATTTTTAACATTGTCTTTAGAATAACAACCAGAGAAAAGGAACCAGCATTTGCGGATGAACTCGATAAGTTAATTGACTTGAAAGCGAACCGAAATTCTTTTTTTGTGTTTATCGTCGGTTTTCTTCTTGCAATGGGTTCGCTGTTCATCTATCAGCCGTCTCAGGTGATGTTCATTATCCTAATCATTTCAGGATTCATTTCCGATGTGACCGGCTCCGTTACAAAATTTTATCACTATCGGAAAGGAGTGTAAGAGTGGGCAAAAATCTTGTCGGCAATCACATCCGTAAATTACGATTCAACCATGATGAAATGACTCAGAAGCAATTAGCTGACAAGGCGGGCGTAACAAGACAAACAATCGTGGCTCTCGAAAAGGGAAACTACTCCCCATCTCTAGAACTGGCTTTTCGCATTGCTCACGCCTTTAACTTACCGTTAGAAGAGGTATTCTTTTATGGGGACAACACAACGCTGTAAGAACTATTATTGTATTGTTTTTGCTTTACCGTTATTGAATTTATTAAGAGAAGGGGATAAAAAATGAATTCAAACAAAAAAGCAGCAAAAATTGTGGGGGTACTGTTTATACTTGCAGCCGTTACGGCGATAATAGGTCTTAATTTATACGCTCCAATCCTAAAAGGCCCTGATTACCTGATTAAAGGTTCCGAGCACGCCAACCAGGTGATATTAGGAGCGCTTATGGAGTTAACTCTAGTCGCATCAGCGATTGGTACTTCAACTACCATGTTTCCGATTTTAAGAAAGTATAATGAAACTATAGCTCTTTGGCATGTTTGCTTCAGGTTTCTTGAAGCGATTATCATTACTGTTGGTGTAATCAGCGTACTGTCCCTATTGACCTTAAGCCGGGAATTTGTAGCAGCAGGAGCCCCGGATACCGCTTCTTTTCAAGCTTCAGGTATAGTATTAAGGGCAGTACATGACTGGACATTTATGCTTGGTCCCCTCTTCATGCTGGGGCTAAATACGATGATGTACAGTTATATATTTTATAAAACAAAGCTCGTACCGAGGTTTATATCAATCTTGGGTATGACAGGGGCAACTCTTGTTTTTATTTGTGCCTTGTTAGTCATGTTCGGTGTCATTCAACAAGTTTCTGTTTGGGGTGGTATTTTGGCGTTACCAGTAGCAGCAAATGAAATGATTTTAGCCGTATGGCTCCTCGTTAAAGGATTCAATGAATCTGCACTTGCTTCCCTGTCTGAAAAAAGAAAGCGACGAGATATTAGCACACTCGTAAATTAGGCTGATTCTTTGCAAATATATTTTATTAACTTTGTGAAGCTATGTTCTTAAACGAACAGGTGCTTTAGTTGAAGAAGTGATTGTAAATAAATACAAGAAATAGCTCAGTTCATATCGAACTGGGCTATTTTATTTTTGCAAACAAAAGGCACCGCATTTTGCGGTGCCTTTTGTTGTACATTTTTCCGTGTAAATTCAAGTTCTGCGATAGGAAACGGAACCCGTTATTAAAATCAAACGTTCTCTTTTGCTGATCTATTAATCTAAGATTTCAATTTTAACAGTTTTGCGTCCCCATGCGATGGCTTGAGCGCTTGATGGCATTAGAACATCAATTTTATGACCAATAATTGCTCCACCAGTGTCACCCGCAATCGCAACACCATATCCTTCTACCCAAACTTTAGTACCTAAAGGGATAATAGCTGGGTCAACAGCAATTAACTTCATGTTTGCATTTTTCTTTATGTTATAACCTGCTGCAGTAATATCACTAGCAGTATCTTCATGGCTATAAGCAGTAGCACTTACATATAACTGACGGCCTTGACTTGGCTTTTCTTGATTAGTAGAATTCGACTCTTTTTTCGCCGGCTTAGCTGCCACGGTTTGAGCTTTAGCTGGAGCCTGAACGGGAGCCTGTGTGACAATAATTGCTTCTTTCTTTTTAGCTGCTGCTACTTTAGCAGCTCGCTCCTTTTCTGCGGCCTGCTCATTCTTAATAGTGGTTTGAATAGCACTTAGCTGGGATTCAATACTCGCTTTTTCTTGATTCGCTAATGTTACTTCTTTTGATAAGCTTTGGTAACTTTTCTCCATTGCTAGTAAAGATTCGTTTCTTTTTTGAATGTTTTGTTGTAAATCGTCTTGTTTGGTTATTAAAGATTCTTGTTGGGAAGCTAGCTGTTTTTCTTGTTCATCAATTTCTTTTTTATCATCTTCAATTTGTTTAAGATCGACTTGTTGTTGATCTAGTAATTCTTTATCAGCGTTTAATAATGTAGCGACTGCACCAATACGTTCAACAAAATTTGTAATACTCTCAGAATTGATCAGTGTGTCTATGACGAGATTGGTACGATCATGATGCTGAAGAGAGATGAATCTCTTTTCCATGACTTTTTGTCTTTCGAACGTTTTATCTTGGAGAATGATAATCTCTTCTTTTTTTTGTTCAATTAATTGATATGTAGTTTCCATTTTATGTTCAATGGATGTTAATTCTGCTTGATTATTATGGATGATTTCTTCTAGTGATTGCAATTCACCTTGAATGTTATTAATTGCATCATTAGCAGATTGCTGTTCTTTTTGTTTTTCGATTATTTTTTCTTCGTTCTGTTCAAGCTTTTGTTTCGTATTCTCCAAAGAATCATTACTCGTTTCTGCTTGTGCCACGACTGAAGTTGAAAGCAATGTTAAGCTTATAGAAAGCGTGGCAATCATACGACCTGAAATGCGCATAAAACAACCCCTTTCTCATAATACTGTTATAGCATGAAAATGGAGTTGCTAAGATTACAATTAGATTAAATTTAGTAGATTTCATTTGAAAAACCAAAAAAAGAGAGAGAATGGACATTCTCTCTCACCGTTAAATGTTGAATCTACTAAACTTCCTTAAGCTTTTGATCACTTGGAAGTACGAAAGCTAAAAGTCCTAACAATGGTAGAAACGCAATGGCAATCATAGTAGATGTTAACCCATACGAATCAATTAATGATCCCAAAGCCACAGCTCCGATTGCTCCCATTCCAAAAGCAAGACCAACAGTCAAACCAGACATTGTTCCTATTTTTCCAGGAATGAGTTCTTGTGCATAGACAACTGTGACAGAAAAACTGGACATTAACAAAAGTCCAATTAAAGCTAAAACAAAATATGCACTAATTGGCCCTACAAAGGGAAGGAGTAGAGCTAATGGTGCTGTTCCAAGTAACGATAATAGGATGACGGTTCTTTTTCCAAATCGATCTGCTAAGGGACCACCTAAAAAGGTACCAACGGCCCCCATGAATAGAAAGATAAAAATATATACTTGCGATTGGGCGATAGATGCTCCATGTTTTTCAATCACATAAAACGTATAGAAGTTCCCTAGTGCACTTAAGTACCAGGACCGTGCAAAAATTAAAAAGACGATGATTACTAGAGCCATTATGGTTTTCTTTGAAATGGTAGTCTGACTCTTTTTGCTGGATGAAGTTTTGTTCCTATCGCTTTCTTTAATTGCAATTAGTCGATATGTGTACCAATTCGCAATATAAATAAGAAAGATAACGGCAAGTGCAGCGGTAATCGTGAACCACATCGCACCTATCTGCCCCATTGGAACAAGAATGAGTGCTGTAATTAATGGGGCAGAAGCAGAACCAGTATTTCCGCCAACTTGATAGATTGATTGGGCAAGTCCTCTTCGACTTCCAGCTGCCATAAAGGCAACCCGAGAACCTTCAGGGTGAAAAATGGCTGACCCTAGGCCAATAAATACGACACTTGCCAAAATAGTATAAAACGAAGGAGCTAGTGCTAAGCCTAAAATCCCTATTAAACTAATCGCTAATCCGATTGGAAGTGCATAAGGCACTGGCCTTTTATCCGAATACCAACCAACAACGGGTTGCATCACAGAGGAAACCATGTTCAGTGTAAAAGCAATTAAACCTAGCTGAGTGAAAGTAAGACCCATTGATTTCTCTAAAATTGGAAACATCGCTGGAATAACAGACTGAATTGAATCGTTGAGCAAATGACAAAACCCAATTATAAATAAAATATTGTACATGGTTTTGGTATCATCTTTTACCTTATGATGATTATTTTTAATTAACGTGGTAGCGCCCATCTAAAAAGTTCCCTTCTGTATGTTTTGTTTCGGAACACGAAAGGTAGTCAATAATCATATTATTGACAACGCCTAGAGATAATGCAAGAAGAAATTTACAAATATAAAAAAGCATGCCTTTAATAACTGAATGTCCACTTAAAAAGTACAACTGTATTTTTCGAAAAGAAAACCCTTGATTCTTCCAGGGAAACGAGTGATAATTAAATAATAAAATTTGCGTGAAAATTATAACAACAGGGGTTGTCAAAATGAAAGTAATAAAATTTGGTGGATCTTCGCTTGCATCTGCTAAACAAGTTAAGAAGGTTTTCGATATTGTGATGTCTGATCCCACACGGAGAATTGTTGTTGTATCAGCTCCTGGTAAGCGATTTTCAGAAGATCGTAAGGTAACAGATTTATTGATTGAATGTGCACAAAGAATTTTATCAGAGGGTACGACTACGGATCTGGTTGAATTAGTTCTAAAAAGATATTCTAGTATCGCAAACGAATTAAATCTGTCTGACGACGTGATGTCACGAATACAGAATGATTTACAGAGGGTTTTGGATAACAAATTAAATCTAGAACCAAATCGCTATCTTGATGCAGTAATGGCAAGTGGGGAGGATAACCATGCGAAGTTAATCGCTGCTTTTTTTCAAAAGCAAGGAATTGAAGCCCATTATATTAATCCAAAAGAGGCAGGATTATTTGTTAGTAATGAAGCTGGAAATGCACAAGTGTTAGCTGAATCATATAAGAATTTAAGTTTATTAAGAGAAAGAAGAGGAATTCTTATCTTTCCTGGTTTTTTTGGGTATAGTGAGGAAGGTGACGTTATTACTTTTTCTCGAAGCGGCTCTGATATAACTGGTTCGATTTTGGCAAATGCTATCAAAGCAGATGTTTATGAAAATTTCACTGATGTTGATGCGGTTTATTCTGTGAATCCTTCAATCATTGAAAGACCAAAAGAAATTGCTGAGCTTACCTACCGAGAAATGAGAGAGCTATCTTATGCCGGTTTTTCTGTTTTCCATGACGAGGCTCTATTACCTGCTTATCATGCGGAAATACCAGTTCATATAAGAAATACCAACAATCCAACTGCCCAAGGAACAAAGATAGTTAAAGAACGAGAATTTACAAATGGTCCGGTCATAGGCATTGCAAGTGACAATAATTTTTGCAGTATCTATATAAGTAAATATATGATGAACAGAGAAATAGGTTTTGGCCGCAAATTATTAACTATTTTAGAAGAATTAGGCCTGTCTTATGAGCATATTCCTTCAGGTATAGATGATCTGACGGTTATACTTAGGCAGACACAGATGGACATAGATATCGAACGCAATGTGCTTGCTCGAATTAACCAAGAATTAAATCCTGATGAAGTAAAAGTGGAACATAACTTATCCTTAATTATGATTGTAGGTGAAGGAATGAGGCAAAACGTTGGTACTACTGCGAGAGCTGCAAAAGCTTTAGCGAAAGCTGGAATTAACATTGAAATGATTAATCAAGGTTCTTCTGAAGTTAGTATGATGTTTGGTGTGAAAGAGGCTCAAGAAATTCAGGCAGTTCAAGCACTTTACGAAGAATTCTTTGTTGGAGTACTAATATAAAGTGAATATGTAAAACTGTTAACACAACGCTGCAGTGCTCGGAATAGATCGTTAATAGAATAGGAGAACTCTCAATGAACTATACAGATAGAATTAAATTTGTACCTACTGAAATGAAAAAAGAAAAACCTCTTACTGATCAACTTGAATTTGGAAAAACATTTACAGATCATATGTTTATGATGGACTATGATCAAGAAAAAGGCTGGCATGATCCAAAGATCGTTCCATACCAACCACTAATAATTGACCCTGCAGCGATGGTTTACCATTATGGTCAAACTGTATTTGAAGGGCTAAAAGCCTATTTAACAGAAGATAATCGAGTCCTCTTGTTTAGACCTGAAAAGAACATGACAAGAATGAATAGTTCCAATGAAAGATTATGTATTCCACCTATCGATGAAGAATTAGTTTTACAAGCATTAAAAAAGCTAATTGCTATTGATAGGGATTGGATTCCAGCTTCTGAGGGTACATCCCTTTATATTAGACCATTTGTTATTGCTACTGAGCCTTATCTTGGTGTAGCGCCTTCTAAAAAGTATAAATTTATGATCATTTTATCTCCAGTAGGCTCTTACTATAAAGAGGGAATTCACCCAGTAAAAATTTTAGTGGAAAACGAATATGTGCGAGCTGTGTCAGGAGGAACTGGAACTGTAAAAACAGCTGGCAACTATGCAGCAAGTTTAAAAGCCCAGGAATTGGCTACCTCAAAAGGTTATTCACAAGTGCTCTGGCTTGATGGTCTTCATAGAAAATACATAGAAGAAGTCGGTAGTATGAACATCTTCTTTAAGATAAAGGGAGAAGTCATAACGCCAGCACTTAATGGAAGTATTTTAGAAGGTGTCACTCGAAATTCTATCTTAATGCTTTTGAATCATTGGGGTGTCCCAGTAACTGAGAGAAAATTATCGATTGATGAAGTGTATCAAGCAGCAATTGATGGTGAACTAGAAGAAGCTTTTGGAACCGGAACGGCAGCAGTCATTTCGCCTGTTGGTGCATTGTTTATGAATGAACAAGAAATTTTAATAAATAATGGACGAACTGGAGAGTTATCCAAGAAGCTTTATGATACGTTAACTGGAATTCAACTTGGTACACAACCTGACCCTTTCAATTGGATGGTAGAAGTTCAATCATAATTTGCAAATGAATTATGTGATTCATTTGTAAATCAAAAGATAAGCTATAAAACGATTGAATATTGAAATAATTAATTCATTAATGAATTAAACGCCAATTCTGTGGATTTTTTCCCGTGAATTGGCGTTTTTTTACTTCAAAGTAGTAAAGCAGTAAATAATCCATTTGATCATTCCTGTTAAAATCCTTCTATTCACACGCCTCTCAATTTTTAAAAACCATAATAGATCCAAAGTTCTATATTAGCAAGATATTAATGTATTTTTTCTTCAATTAGCTAAAAAGTGAATTTGTTCTTGTATAGGAAACTATAAATTTTTTTAACTGTGGTTAGCGTTTCTGATCCAGCTCCAGCGCCTAGCCCCGACGCACAGGACGTGCTAGTGCAGTTACAGCGACAGGACGTCGCGGGTGTAACTGCCTCGAGGTCATAAGTCAATTCTAAATTGAAGGTAAAGAACGCCTTCTATTTAGAATCGCCTTATGCTATGCCTAAGGCTGAACAAGGCGCTTGCGCTTTTTTTTATTGGCATGATTATTGCATTATAACTTATAAGCAAAAAAGGGAGGATTCTCAGGTTGGAAAATGAGGTCCAATTAAGCTCAATTATTTTTTGAGAATAACGTAACAAGGAGGTGCGTGTGTGGATAGACCTTGGTTTAAGCATGTTGCAGAAGGGAACCCAATTGAAATTGAGATTCCTGAAATTTCTTTACCTCAATTATTTAGACAATCTGTTGGAAAATATGAAAGTCATCCTGCTATAACCTTTAATGAAGAGTGTTATTCATACGGACAGCTAAATCAAGCGATCCAAAAAGTTGCAAGTTCACTAGCCAAACTTGGAATTCAAAAAGGAGACCGGGTGGCTGTTATGCTTCCGAACTGTCCCCAATATCCAATTAGCTATTATGCAGCACTGCTATGTGGGGCAACAATTGTTCAAGTAAACCCGATGTACAGGGCTTCAGAATTATTGTATGTTCTTAACGATTCAAATTCAAAAGTGTTAATTGTTTTGGATAAACTTCTCCCTGTGGTGGAGAGCTTAGGAAATCAAACCTCTATTTCTACGACAATCACAGTATCATTTGACGAAGAAAGTGAGTTTAATAGCCTTTTAGAAGATGAGGGGGATAAGGTTCCTGATATCTCCATTGATCCTAGAGGAGATGTAGCTGTTTTGCAATATACGGGTGGAACAACCGGAAGATCAAAAGGGGCGATGCTCACTCATTACAATTTAGTCGCTAACACCTTACAAAGTGCAGCAACCTCTGCCGTGAAAACACGATCTGGTCAAGAGAGAGTTTTAACCATTTCTCCATTGTTCCATGTGTATGGAATGACGAGTGGGATGAACCTGACTTTTTATAATGGTGGAAACATGATATTAATTCCGAAGTTCGAGGTTGAACAAGTTGTAGATGTTATCGAGAAAACGAAGCCAACTGTTTTTCCTGGTGTTCCGACGATGTATATTTCTTTATTGCAATATTATAAAACAAAACAGTTTGATCTTAGCTGTTTGTTAACATGTACGAGTGGTTCCGCTCCTCTACCAGTGCATATCTTACATCATTTTAATAAAGTAAGTGGAACCACTGTGGCAGAAGGTTACGGATTGTCAGAAGCTTCACCAGTCACCCATCGTAATCCTATTGTAGGTCTCCAAAAGGCAGGCAGTATTGGTATACCGATTCCTAATACAGATGCAAAAATTGTTGATATTGCGACTGGAAAGGTGACATTAACAATTGGAGAGGTTGGGGAGCTAATTATAAAAGGTCCGCAAATTATGAAGGGCTATTGGAATCGACCTGAAGAAACAAAGCAAACAATTCGTGATGGATGGTTATTTACAGGCGATTTAGCCAAAATGGACGAAGATGGTTATTTTTATATTGTTGGTCGAAAAAAAGAAATGATCATTGCGAGTGGCTTTAACGTTTATCCAATCGAAGTTGAGGATGTGATTTATACACACCCAAAAGTACTTGAAGCGGCTGTTTTTGGAGTACCAGATGAATATCGTGGCGAAACAATTAAGGCAGTTATTGTGGTAAAAGAAGGGGAATTAAATGAAGCTGACGTTATTTCATTTTGTCGAGAACGACTAGCCACGTATAAGGTGCCTGGGGAGGTTGTCTTTGTAGAAGAAATGCCGAAAACAGCAGTTGGTAAGATTTTAAAAAGAACATTGCAGGAGCAGTTATCAAATTAAGTTGTTACGAGGGGGTAGAGTATGGATATTTTATTACAGCAATTATTTAATGGACTAACCATTGGAAGCGTTTACAGCTTAGTAGCTTTAGGGTTAACACTTGTTTATGGGATCTTACATATCCCGAACTTTGCTCATGGAGCATTATATATGGTCGGGGGCTATTTCACGCTACTATTCATGACTTCTATGGGATTGCATTACTGGATTGCAACTTTTTTATCAATCATTGTCGTTGGATTGTTAGGAGTTCTTATGGAGCGTATTGTTTTTAATCCATTACGACATGCTCCACCAATTCATGACAAAATTGCGGCAATCGGTGTTTTGTTATTTTTAGAAGCACTTGTTCAGTTTTTATTAGGACCAGAGTATAGAAGTATGCCAACACCATATGGTGAGGTTGTTAACGTATTTGGTCTTACCGTTACAGCACAGAGAATACTGATCATCGTCACGGCTATTGTTGTAATGATTATACTTCATTTGTTCTTGAAAAAGACAATGATTGGTGCCGCGATCATTGCCATGTCTCAAAACCGTGAAGGAGCATTTTTAGTAGGAATTAACGCGAACAAAATAGCGATGCTAACGTTTTTTATTTCAGGAGGACTTGCGGCAATCGCAGCGTCACTTTCATCTCCTATTAATCTCGTTTTTCCAGGAATGGGACACTTAGTCATTTTAAAGGCATTTGTCATCATCATTATTGGTGGAATGGGAAGTATACCAGGAGCAATAATCGGTGGGTTTATTCTTGGGTTTGCGGAAAGCTTAGGTGCAACATTTATTTCCAACGATTATAAAGATATCATTGCATTTTTACTGTTAGTTGTAATCTTAACAATCAGACCAAAAGGGTTATTTGTTAAGGGGGTTCATTAATGTCTCATATTATAAACGGAAGAAATAGTATTATTGTTCTTTTACTAGTGGCTGTTTTATTCCCTCTTTTAATAGATAATCAATATTATTTACACGTCTTGACACTAGCGTTTATATTTACGATTGCAGTTTATGGATTAAATATTATTGGGGGTTACACAGGACAGCTTTCATTAGCACATGCAGGTTTCTTCGCAATCGGTGCTTATTCGCTTGGATTGCTAACGGTAAAAGCGGAAATGAATTTCTGGCTCGCCCTTGTCTTGGCTTGTGTAATTACGACAGCAATCGGTGGTTTGATTGGATTGATTGCACTTCGGACAACAGAACATTTCTTTGCAATTTATACATTATGTGTCGGGTATATCATCTACCTAATTATTTATAAATGGGAAGGGCTTACTGAAGGAGTACGAGGGTTAATTGGAATTCCAGCACCTTCTCCCATTGGTCCAATAAAATTTGAAACACCAATATCACAATACTACTTAGTTCTCTTTTTTCTCGTATTGGTTATTTTCTTAGTTAAACGAATTATTGAATCATTAACAGGAAGAACCTATATTGCGATTCGTAATAGTGAGGAACTTGCTCAAACAATTGGAATTGCCACGATGAAGCATAAATTAGTTTCATTCATTCTATCAACCTTTTTTGCAGGCTTAGGAGGAGCATTATATGCTTCATTTATCCGCTTTATTGGGCCTGATGTAGGTTATACCAATGTGGTGTTTGACATGCTTATGTATTTATTAGTCGGAGGTATCGGCACATTATCTGGGCCACTGATCGGTACATTATTGATCGTTTGGTTATCTCAATCCCTACAATTCTTACAAGATTATCGAATGCTCCTATTTGGACCTTTGTTAGTCATCCTGATTATTTATTATCCATACGGAATTGTTGGTGGATTCAAAATGTGGAAGGCAAAGAGAGATGCTAAAAAAAGGCAAGTTATCATCAATCAATCTATAAACCAAGTAAGTGTAAAGGAGGAGTGAAGATGCTCTTACAAACAAAAGGACTAACTAAATCATTCGGTGGGTTAACGGCAGTAAACAACGTAGACTTTGAAATTGAAAAAGGAAAGATCACGGCCATCATCGGTCCTAACGGAGCTGGAAAGTCCACATTCTTCAATCTCATAAGTGGCTTTCATCCACCTACATCAGGGTCAGTTGTTTACAATGGTACAGATATTACACCTTTAAAGTCCTATCAGATTGCTAAACTAGGCATTGCGCGAACCTTTCAGACGACAAATTTATTTGAACAATCTACCGTATTAGACAATGTAATTATTGGACACAGACTTCGAACGAAATCAGGGCTATTTGATGCAATCTTTCAAACACCCAGGTTAAAAAGAGAAGAAAACGAATGTAAAGAAAAAGCTTACGAAGTCCTTGAATTTGTTGGATTAACAAATCTAGCAGATATGCCTGTTGCTGGGGTTTCTCAAGAAGCGAAGAAAAGAACTGCATTTGCACTTGCGTTGGCAACCGATCCAGAGATTGTTTTCTTAGATGAACCCGCAGCGGGTGTAAATCCAGAGGAAACGGATGGCTTGGCAGAATTAATGAAAAAAATGGTAACTAAAGGAATTACTGTATGTACAATTGAACACAAAATGCAAATGATTATGAATTTAGCAGATAAAATTATGGTGCTTAACTATGGGAAGAAAATTGCAGAAGGTACACCTGAGGAAATTAAAAATAACGAGGTCGTTATTGAAGCGTATCTAGGAGGTGGCGGTGTTGCTCGAGCTAACTGATGTATCTGTTCATTATGGAGGGTATTTAGCACTACGTGACATTAATCTATCAGTAAAAGATGGCGAGTTAGTCGTCCTGCTAGGCGCGAACGGGGCAGGTAAGAGTACTATTTTCAGAACGATAAGTGGTTTAAGTAAGCCGTCAAAAGGAAAAATCGAATTTATGAATAAAAATGTTAATGGTCTTTCACCAGACCGGCTTGTACAATCAGGGATTGTCCAATGTGCAGAAGGAAGAAAGCTTTTCCCACAAATGACTGTAAAAGAAAATTTGCTTTTAGGTGGTTTCTCAAATAGAAAGGATAAAGAAAGAATTAAACAAAATATCGAGAAGTCTTATGAACTCTTTCCAATTTTACGAGAAAAAAAAGATAATCAAGCAGGCTCATTAAGTGGTGGGCAACAACAAATGCTAGCGGTTGGAAGAGCATTAATGGCAAATCCAAAACTTATTTTACTAGATGAACCTTCTATTGGATTGGCACCGTTAATTGTTGAACAAGTTTTTGAAGTCATTCAGCAGATTAATCGTGATGGTACGACTGTGTTGCTTGCAGAACAAAATGCAAATGCAGCCTTGAAAATTGCTGATCGTGGCTATGTAATTGAGAACGGCAAAATTGTCTTAGAAGGACAAAGTCAAGAGCTATTTGATAATGATGAAATCAGAAAAGCTTATATTGGAGCTTAAGCACTTAAACTCGCTTAAAGGGGGTGAACGTTCGTTACACTGGTTATTTTCATCTAGCAGTGCATAAGAGTGACCATCTAAATTAAAGGGGGCAATTTCATGTACCAACTTAAAAAAGGATTTTTGTACACAGTACTTTTATTAATGATCTTAGTAGTCGCTGCATGTAGTAATACAACTTCTCAACCAGCTGAAAGCGGAACAAAGGATACGGATACAAAAGCTGAAGAGGGTGAAAAGGTTGTAAACATCGGTTACAGTGGCCCACTAAGTGGTCCTGCTGCTTATTATGGGGAGAATACACTTGGTGGACTAAAAATGGCAGTCGATGAAATTAATGAAAGCGGCGGATTTGAAGTAAACGGCGCAACTCATAAATTAAACCTCGTTTCATTAGATGATAAATATTTACCAAATGAAACGGGATCAAATGCTAAAAGACTTGTACAGGAAAATAAAACACCAATTATCTTCGTTCCACATAGTGGAGGGATTTTTGCGACACAAGTATTTAACATGCAAGACAAATTTATTATCGGTGCATATTCAAGTGAACCGAAAATTAATGAACAAGGAAATAAATTAACATTGCGCATCCCACCAAAATACGATGCGTATATTAAACCATTCTCAGAATACCAAATGGAGCGATTCGGTAAGAAGATTGCAATGTTACCAACATCATCTCAGTATGGGAAAGATTGGGCTGAAACGTTAGAGCCGAAATGGAAGGAAATGGGTGGAGAAGTTGTTTATAAAGGATCAATTGATTTTAGTAAAGATACAGACTTTTTCACAATCGTAACAAATGCACTGAAGGAAAAACCAGATGTAATGTTTGTAGGAGGTCCTTCTGAACCAACTGCACTCGTTATTAAACAAGCTAGACAGCTAGGTTTTAAAGGTGGTTTCCTCATTATGGACCAAGCAAAACTTGATGAAATTGAAGCAGTTTTAGGTGGACCAGAAATGATTGAAGGCTCTGTAGGTGTATTACCGTTAATCAACTCTAAATACGAAGGTAATGAAAAATTCATTGCAGACTATGCAGCAGAAAATGGGAAAAATCCAGGCTCTGAAGCAGGTTACCACTATCAAGCGATGTATTTATTTGTAGAAGCTATGAAAGCAGCTGGTTCAGTTGATGATTCTGAAGCAATTATGGCAAATTTACAAAAAGGTTTAGAAGCGATCCCAGCTGATAAAATGATTTATGAAATTGAAAAAGTTGAAGAAGACGGTGGCTTGTATACACCACTACGTATGGCAGTCGTTGAAGATGGGAAAATAGTTAACCAATCAACAGAGGCTAAATAAATAATCTGTTGAAGAAATAATAATAAACTGCAGGAAGAGGGTCAGACACTAAGAGTCGCCCTCTTTTTTTATTTTCTATAATACGGAATCAGAAATGAATTAAATAATTCACTATTGAATTAATAAAGCTTCTCTTACTATGAAGATTGTGTATTTCTTTGTTGGCATAATTCTTGCTTTATATATAGGTAAAGAGCAAATGAGGTGTGGGAAAATGGTGACAAAAGTATCAAATGAAATTCTTCAAATAAAAACGCTGATTCGAAACTTTGTAGAAAACGAAGTGGAACCTTTTGCACAGCAAATTGAGGAAGAAGATGCAATACCAATTCACCTGATTACAAAAGCTAAACAACTAGGGTTATTTGGGATTAGTATCCCTGAAGAATATGGGGGCATTGGTTTAAATACAGTTGGCAAAGCAATTGTGTTAGAACAGCTTGGTAGAACACATAATGGGTACGTTTCTCTGATCAGTGCTCATACAGGTATCGGGAGTACTGGACTAGTCAAATTAGCATCTCCCTTTTTAAAGAAAAAGTACTTACCTGAAATGGCTGCCGGTGAGAAAATTGCCGCTTTTGCTTTATCAGAGCCAGGTGCAGGGTCTGATGCTACGAATCTTTCAACAAATGCAGTAAAAAAGGGTGACAAATGGATTTTAAACGGCTTGAAACACTTTATTACAAATGGACCTGTTGCAGATGTTTTTACAGTGATTGCAATGACAGACAAAGCTAAGGGAGCAAAGGGTGGAATTACCGCGTTTTTAGTAGAAAAGGATTTTCCAGGCCTAATTGTCGGGAAAAATGATAAAAAGATGGGATTAAGAGGTTCCTACACATCACAAATTATTTTTGAAGACTGTGAGGTACCTGATGAGAATGTCATCGGTGAAGTGGGCATGGGGTACATGTCTGCCTTGAAGATTCTCGGTGAAGGTAGAATAGGTCTAGCTGCGAGGTCTGTTGGTTCTTGTGACAAGTTAATTGAAATGAGTGCTAGGTACGCTAAAGAACGTAACCAATTTGGAAGACCTATTGCAGATAATCAAGGTATTCAATGGATGATAGCAGACATGGCAACTGAAACCGAAGCGGCAAGGGCACTCACCATGCGAGCTGCAAGTTTAGTTGACGAAGGGAACAAGGCCATTAAAGAAGCGTCGATGGCAAAAATGTTTGCAACAGAGGTATTTAATCGTGTCGCTGACAAAGCCGTACAAATACATGGTGGAATGGGCTATGTTGCTGAATATCCTGTCGAAAGGTTTTACCGTGATGCAAGAATAACAAAGATCTATGAAGGAACAAATGAGATTCAAAGAATTATCGTTGCTAGACATATATTAGAAGAAGTATAGGTTAATTGAATTTGAGTCTCTTTAGAGCGGGTGACTTCGTTTGTTGGGAGGCTTATCTTTTGAATTATATTTTAGATTCACCTCAGGAGGTAATTATGAAGAATTCAGTTGCAATTGTTACAGGTGGCAGCAGTGGTTTAGGGAAGGAAATGGCAAAAAAATTTGCTGAACAAGGAGCATTTGTAACGATTACCGGCAGAGATTCTGAAAAACTAAAAGTAACAAAAGCTGAAATTGAGACATTTAATGGACAGGTTTTAACTGTACAAATGGATGTTCGTAACCCTGAAGACGTTGAGCGTATGCTTGAAGAGACTAAGGATACCTTTAAAAGAATTGATCATTTAGTGAATAATGCTGCTGGAAACTTTATTTGTCCAGCAGAAGATCTTTCAATCAACGGCTGGAGAGCTGTTATCGATATTGTCCTAAATGGCACCTGGTATTGTAGTCAAGCTGTTGGAAAAGAGTGGATTTCAAATCAGCAAAAAGGGAGTATTCTTAACATTCTAGCTACATATGCTTGGACTTCTGGTCCTGGAGTCATTCACTCGGCAAGCGCAAAAGCAGGTGTCCTTGCAATGACTAGAACACTTGCGGTGGAATGGGGAACAAAATATGGGATTCGTGTCAATGCAATTGCCCCTGGCCCAATTGAAAATACTGGTGCCGCTGAGCGTTTGTGGGCAAGTCAAGGTGCATATGAGCGAACAGTTGCAAGCATTCCATTACAACGCTTAGGTCAACCAGAGGAGATTGCCAATGCAGCATCCTATCTCTTATCCGAATCTGCTTCATTTATTAATGGAGAATGTTTAACAGTCGATGGAGGGCAATGGTTAAATCGACGAACATTTTTAAAAGAATAAACATATAGACACTTAGTTTCTTTAATAAAATAAAGAAGTTTTCATTGTATTTTCTGAAATTTCTAACTAAAATAGCAGTAACATACTAACCAGTAGGTATCTAATTTTTATAGAGAAAAAATAGAATTGAATGGAGTGTATTAGAATGCATTTACGATTAACAGAAGAACAAGTTATGGTGCAAAAAACAATTCGAAAATTCGTTGAAAATGAATTAATGCCTCTTGAAAATGAAGTTTTGCGCAATGAAAGAGAAGGAAAACCAGGCTTGCCTAAAGAAAAGTTAAAAGAACTTCAATTAAAAGCAAAGGCATCTGGTTTTTGGGGAATTAATACACCTGAAGAATATGGTGGAGCAGATATCGGACAAATGATGCTTGCAATTGTACAAATGGAGGTCGCTAAAACATTTGTCCCATTTCAGTTCGGTGGATCTGCTGATAATATTCTCTACTACGGAAATGAAGAACAAAAGAAAAAATACCTGATTCCGACAATAAGTGGAGAGAAAAAATCATGCTTTGCCATTACTGAGCCAGGAGCTGGATCTGATACTCGAAACATCAAAATGACGGCTGTGAAAGATGGAAATGAGTGGGTAATTAATGGAGAGAAAACGTTCATTACGGGTGGGAATGAAGCAGATTTCGTGATGGTAATTGCGATTACAGATAAAGAAAAACATCAAGAATCAGGTCAAGATGGAGTGACATGCTTTATTGTAGATCGCGATATGGGCTGGAAATCCGAATACATTCACACAATGGGTGAATGGGGACCTGCTGCTTTAGTTTTTGATAATGTTCGAGTTCCAGAGGAAAATATTTTAGGAGAAGTAAATGGAGGATACAAGCTTGGACTAGAGTGGATTGGCTTTGCAAGATGGATCGTAGGTGCTCGCGCTGTAGGAGCTGCAGAGAGGTTATTGCAAATGGCGATTGACTATTCAAAAGAAAGAGAAACTTTTGGAAAGCCGATTTCGGAAAGACAGGCAATTCAGTGGCAGATTGCTGATTCAGCAGTTGAAATTGAAGCAGCAAAATGGCTTGTTCTGAATGCAGCCTTCACACTCGATCAAGGTGAAGACAACCGTCACTTAGCGTCAATGGCAAAATTATATGGAGCAAACATGGGTAATCGAGTCGTAGACCGTGTTCTTCAAATACATGGCGGTATGGGGTATACGAGAGAATTACCGATTGAACGTTGGTATCGAGAAGCTAGACTTTGGAGAATTTACGATGGAACAGATGAAATTCAGCGCTTAATTATTTCAAGAAACTTATTAAAAGGGTATGTCAAAATCGGCCAATATGTCTAATTATAGATTTAATAAACTTTGTAAAAATTTAAGGAGGAGATAACTATGTCTGAAAGATTTCAAGGAAGAGTGGCATTTGTTACTGGAGGTAGTCGAGGAATAGGCAAAGCTATAGTCGAACAATTTGCTAAAGAAGGCGCAAAGGTAGCCTTTATTGATTTAAACGAAGAAGCGTTACATGAAACGACGAATGAATTAAAGGAAAAAGGGTATGAAGTTTATTCAAAAGTCGCCAATGTTTGCGATTACGAGCAAGTCGAAAAATCAGTAGAAGAGATCGTAGAATTGTTTGGTTCCATCGATATCCTTGTCAACAATGCAGGCGTTATTCGAGATAACTTATTATTTAAAATGACAGAGAATGATTGGGATACAGTCATGGACGTTCATTTAAAAGGATCTTTTAATTCTGCTCGTGCCGTGCAGTCTCATATGGTTTCGAAAAAATATGGTCGGATTGTTAACATTTCGTCCACATCCGCACTTGGAAACCGTGGTCAAGCAAACTACGCAACAGCGAAAGCAGGCTTGCAAGGCTTTACGAAAACGCTTGCGATTGAGCTAGGCAAGTATGGAATTACATCAAATTCAGTTGCACCGGGCTTTATCGAGACCGAAATGACAAAAGAAACGGCTGCAAGAATCGGAATTCCTTTTGACGAATTAATTAAAGCAAGTGTAAGCCGAATTCCAGTTGCGAGAAGTGGGAAACCATCTGATATCGCAAATGCCGTTGCATTTTTTGCAGATGAGCAGTCATCTTTTGTTAATGGGCAAGTAATCTATGTAGCTGGTGGACCAAAGGACTAAAAAAAACAACACAATAGAGGTGAAAAAAATGAGGCTAAAAGAGACAGTTGGAAAACGTTCTAACAAAGTAAAAAACATCGTCGAAAGAGGCGCAGTAAAAAGGTTTGCTGAAGCAATTGGTGATCCGCATCCCATTTTCATCGATGAAGAGGTAGGAAGAAAATCGAGGTATAAAAACAACATCGCTCCACCTACATTTTCTAGAGTATTTGATTATGGTGTAGTAGAAGGTTTAAATCTACCAAATAAAGGACTCATTCATGGGGAACAAATTTATCATTTTACTAGACCACTATTTGTCGGTGAAGAAATTAATTGTTATACCGAGGTAAAGAAGTATTATGAACGAAAAGGAAAAAATGGTGAAATGGGATTTTTAGTTTTGAAGGTATATGGTGAAGATACAGTAGGGGAATTAATTTTTACTGCCGAACAAATTGTCATTATAAATGAAGTCGTTAGAAAGGCGTTGAGCGTGTGAAAACTTTACCAAAACTACAAATCGGTGAAACTCTAGAAGAGGTGCAACTACCACCTGTCTCAAGACTTGATTTAATTAAATATGCTGGCGCCTCTGGTGATTATAATCCAATTCACACCATTGATGAAGAAGCTACAAAAGCTGGCTTACCAGGTATCATTGCACACGGAATGTGGACTATGGGAAACCTAGCAAAACTATTCACACCATTCTATGAAGATGGTTATATACAAGACTACTCAATCAGATTCAGAGGCATGGTTTTTTTAGAAGATGTTATTACGTTGAAAGCAACATTAGCTGAAATGTCTGAGCAGGATCTTCAGTTTGATGTTGCAGCTATTAATCAAACTGGGGTTGAAGTTATAAAGGGAAGAGTTGTTTTTAAACGATATTGATTAAAAGCGCTTTTTTTGAGTGTCAGACACTAGTATTTTGAAACTTAGTACCCATTGGAACTTTGTAAAAACCACGGGTGCCTGGCTCCGATGGAAGCGCTAAAAAAAGTCTACCTATCTAAATACCCTGTAGGTGCCAGGCACCCCAACAAATCGCTGGCACCCATTGTCAAAGGAGGTCGAAATTATGAGCTTGCACCCACAAGTAAAATCACTACTAACCATGTTCGAAGCAAGAAATCTTCCACCCATTGAGGAACAGCCATTGCAAGCTGCGAGGTCCGGTTTTACCTTAATGACACAAAAATTAAATACAAAAGAAGACATCTATAAGGTTGAGGATCGAGTAATCAAGGGCTTTAAAAATGATATTAAATTAAGAATCTACACCCCTAGTGAACCCAAACATCTCCCAGCTCTTGTTTATTTTCATGGAGGGGGTTGGGTAGTTGGTAATTTGGACACACATGATGCGCTTTGTCGCTCGTTAGCTAATGAAGCAGGGAGTATCGTCGTTTCAGTAGATTATAGTCTATCACCAGAAGAAAAATTTCCAGTTGCGTTGGAAGATTCCTACGTTGCGACAAAGTGGGTCGCAGACCACGCTGATGAGGTAGGAATTGATAGGCAATTTATAGCGGTTGGTGGAGACAGTGCTGGAGGAAACCTAGCGGCTGTCGTATGTTACCTCGCAGACATAAGAAAAGGGCCATCGATCTCCTATCAATTTCTGTTCTACCCTTCTACAGGTTATGCAAAAACGGATTCATACGAAAAATATGGTGAAAATTATAATTTAAACAAATCTACGATGCGATGGTTTCAAGAACAATATTTGAACTCTGTCGATGATATGATGAATCCCCTTGCCGCGCCAATGTTGATTCCAGATCATGAAACTAAAAAATTGCCTCCAGCTTATATATTGACGGCAGAATATGATCCTCTATGTGACGGAGGAGAAAATTATGCTACAAAACTAAAGAATGCTGGAGTAGATACAACGTATGTTTGTTCTTCGGGAATGATTCATGGATTTCTATGTATGACAAATCCATTAGACGATGCTAAAAAGGCGATTAAGGATGTGGCCCAGCATTTGAGAGAGCAGTATATTAAAAGGGTCGAACGAAGCCAAGTTTAAGATGGCAGACACAAGTGATTTGTACATAGTATTCATTGAAACTTGTGAAAACCACGGGTGCCTGGCACCCCTAGCAAATTAATGCTATATTTAATAAATCAACATGAAAGCTCAATCCAAACGATTGAGTTTTTTTTATTCAAATAAGATAGTATAAAATTTGATACTATGTCTGCATTTCTGAATCTAGCTCCAGCGCCTAGCTCCTCGAGGTCATAAGGCGCTCATAAATTGAAGGCAAAGAGCGCCTTATGCTTGTCGGAGCTGAACAAGGCGCTTGCGCTTTTTTATTCAAAAGGAAGAGATCGATGGAAAAATCAACGAACACATTAATTAAAGAGTGGCAAGAAGCATTACAAATTGAAATTCACCATCTTAAAAAATTTGGAAGTACGAAATACCTTCTACTAAACGGACGCTTGCTTACTAAAGCCGAAACATATACGTATTATTTTGAAACAAGCTCCTCAATTAAAACTCCAATTGGTTCACAGATCCGTATTGAGTGGGGAAATTTGAAACAAAACGGTCGCATGCTCTCTTCCGAAGGGAAAAGTGTTATTATTGAGCTAGACAAATACATAGGTGATTTAATTCAAGATGCGTTTCTGTTTCACGACCCTTGGGAGCTCCTAGAGCAATTAATTTCTCGCTTGGATGAAGTGAAAAAAAGTAAGAAAAAGCGACTTCGAATTAAAAGACTAATGACTCCAACGATGACAGTGAAGCATCCGAGCATTGATTTTAAGAGTGGTGTTCATGAATTATTTCTAAGATCAAAATATAATTCCGTTTCGTTTGTGTGGGGTCCACCAGGTACTGGTAAGACCTATACACTTGCTAGAGTTGCCGCAAATCATTATTTAAAAGAAAAAAAAGTACTTATCTTATCTCACAGCAATCAAGCAGTTGATGTGCTGATTAGTGAAGTCTCCTTCTTTGTTAAAAAGAAAGACCGATTTCAACTAGGTGATATTCTTCGGTATGGATCACAATCCGGAGAGCGTATGTTAGTGCATGAAGGAATCACAACAAGTCAGTTGCTTCAAAAGCGAGAGCCCAGTCTTTTTGATAATAAGGAAGAGTTAACAGAAGAAAAACGCTTGCTAAAGCAAGATCTAGCCCGTTCATTCAGTAAGCGTGACTCTGATCAATTATTGCAATTAGAAAAAAGATTGCTAGGGTTCATGAGAAAATCCGCCAAAAAGAAATAGAATTTGTAAAAGAAGCTCAAATTATTGGGACAACATTGGCAAAAGCAGCTAGCGATCCGACTATTTATGAGAAGGATTATGACATTGTAATTGTAGATGAAGCGAGTATGGCATATGTTCCACAAGCCGGATTCGCAGCCTCACTAGGAAAACATGTAATCATATCTGGTGATTTTAAACAATTACCACCTATTGCAAGTGCACGTCATCCATTAGTTAATCACTGGCTGAAGGAGGATATTTTTCACAGAGCTAATGTTGTTGATTCATTGCAAGTAGGTAAGCTTCACCCACAGTTATTTCTATTAAAAGAACAACGAAGAATGCATCCTGACATTTCAGCTTTTACAAACAGAGTGATATACAAGTCGCTCGTAGGCGATCATAAAAGTGTGATAACGAATCGAAATGATATTGTTGCAAAAGCCCCATTTCCAAACCGTGCTTCCATTATGATCGACACAAGCTTTACAGGTCAGCACGCAATAAATGAGCGAACTTCTAACTCTCGATTGAATCTTTTCAATTTAATGTTGTCTTTTCAATTACTTCATGAATCATACCTAGCGGGTGCTCGTTCAATTGGCTATGTTTCGCCATATCGTGCCCAAGCTAATTTAATGGAAACGCTACTTAATGATCTTTATAAGCAGGAGCATTCAACAGCAGACATTATTTCAGCAACTGTTCATCGATTTCAAGGCAGTGAACGTGATGTAATGATTTTTGATACAGTTGACAGCTACCCACAAGAACGGGCGGGTATGCTTCTCACTGGAAAAGAAAGTGAACGACTTATAAATGTTGCAATAACACGAACTAAAGGTAAATTCATTCAAGTAAGTGACACCTCGTTTATTGGTCGTCATGTTTATCCTAGCAAAACCTTAAGGCAGCTTGTGGAACATCAAAAACGTTCGAATCAAAATGTGCAGATGAAGGAAGTAGGATCTTGGATTAAAAATCAGCATTCAAAAGTACAATGGATGCATGCTAGAAAACTAGAGCGTGTGTTCAATGATATTCAGGCTTCAAAGCGATCTATTATCATCTCACTTCCAGAGCAAACAACACTTTCTGAAAATTGGAGCGATCAATTAACCAAAAGGAATAAAAAGGTAAAATTAACGATGATTTCAAGTGAAAAGATTGAAGGGGTGGATTCTCAAGAGTGGTTGTATTCTTCGATTCCTTTTCCGTTTGTGATCATTGACAAACGCTATCTATGGCTAGGTTTACCCATAGAAGGAGCCAAATGTGTACAACCACCATATCTAGCGATCCGATTGGATTCTGTTGCTTTTACAGAGCAATTCCTTTCTCAATTACCAATAAAATGACTTGAAACAGGAGGAAATTCAAAAAATGAAAAATAAATACGTTATTCGTATTATTACCTGCATTCTTTTAGCAATTTTACTAGTTGGCTGTGGAATAAAGAAGGACAACTCCATAGGAAATAGCGATAAAAAGACTACTGAAAATAAAGTAGAAAAAAACCCAATCGTTACTATTACAATGGAGAACGATGAACAGATTAAACTTGAATTGTTTCCGAACATTGCACCAAATACAGTCGCGAATTTTATATCCTTAGTCGAAAAGGGCTTTTACGATGGATTAATTTTTCACAGAGTGATTCCTGGCTTCATGATACAAGGGGGCGATCCTGAAGGAACTGGCACAGGAGGCCCGGGATACGGAATTAAGGGCGAATTTAGCTCCAATGGATTTGATAATGAGCTAAAGCATGAACGTGGTGTTATTTCTATGGCTAGATCACAGAGTCCGGATTCAGCGGGATCACAGTTTTTTATTATGGTTGAAGATGCTGCGAGTTTGGATGAGGAATATGCAGCTTTCGGCAAAGTTATAGAGGGACTGGAAACAGCAGACAATATCGTTAAAGTTACAACTGATCAACAGGATAAACCGACAGAAGACCAAAAAATGAAAACTGTTACCGTTGAGACCTTCGGTGAAGACTATAAAGATCCAGAAGTAATTGAAGAATAGATGGAATCAACAAAAAGTCAACTAATTATGTTGGCTTTTTTAAATTCATTTTGATATTTTAATATTTCATCTCAGGTGATAGAATTGAAAAGGTTAATAAAATATGAGGTGAAAATTATGAGTTTATGGGAATTTTTTGTTGCACTTGTGTTAGGAATAGTTGAGGGTTTAACGGAATTTGCACCTGTTTCTTCAACGGGTCATATGATTATCGTTGATGATATGTTTCTAAAGTCTAAAGAATTGTATACTCAACCAGTTGCAAATACGTTTAAAATCGTCATACAATTAGGATCAATTCTTGCAGTTGTTATTTTGTTTAGAGACCGTTTTATGGACCTACTCGGCTTAAAAAAACATGTAAATTCTGAATCTGTGGGATCAGCGAAGAAACTTAAGTTAACACAAGTCATTGTTGGTTTAATACCTGCAGCAGTACTGGGACTACTTTTTGAAGACTATATTGATGAGAATTTATTTTCGCTAGAAACCGTGCTAATTGGACTTGTTGCTGGTGCAATTCTAATGATTGCAGCTGACTTTTTACGACCAAGCACTCCAAAAGTTGAATCTGTGGATCAAATTACATATAAGCAAGCCTTGATCGTTGGGCTATTTCAATGTATATCCCTTTGGCCTGGCTTTTCACGATCCGGTTCGACAATATCAGGTGGTGTGCTTTTAGGAATGAGTCATCGTGCCGCATCTGATTTCACGTTTATTATGGCTGTGCCAATTATGTTAGGTGCAAGTGGACTTTCTTTACTTAAGAACTGGCAACACTTTACCCCTGACGCTCTTCTATTCTTTATCGTTGGTTTTATTAGTGCCTTTGTCGTTGCTTGGATATCGATTCGATTCTTCCTAAAGTTGATTAACAAAATTAAATTAGTACCTTTTGCGATATACCGAATTGTACTTGCAGCAATTATCTTTTTTGTTTTTGTTGTTTAACAGTATAGCTAAAAGAGGACCCCAACTAGTTTAGAAACAGTTTACTAGTTGGGGTCCTCTTTTTTATAGTATCACAAAGTTTATTATAAAGTATGCGTTTCGCCAGCTCCGACGCATAGGATGTGCTAGTGCAGTCATGGCGATTGACGTCGCGTTTTTGACTGCCTCGAGATCATAAGTCTGACCAAGGTGCCCCGCGCTTTTTTAAAAAGATAAGAAAATATAAGTTTTTTGTACTTAGTTTTTGTGTCTAGCGCAAGGCGCCATCGGCTCTATGGTCTAAGCCAATCCGTCCAGAAGGTTAAAGAACAACCTTCCAGCCGGCTCGTCTTATGCTTGTCGCCGATAAGGGCGCCTTGCGCTTTTCTTATCCAAAATCGTATTTTCTTAAGTAGGCATTCACCTATTCATTGAAAAACACATAAGCTAAAAATGTAAACGTTACAGAAAGGGTGACCTGGATGAAAGGGAAAGTTCGTAACTTTTATGCTGGTGGAAACACAGCAAAAGGTTTTTTTAGTTTATATGATTCAGCATTTGAAGGCCTAGAAAGAATATATATTCTAAAGGGTGGGCCAGGAACCGGAAAGTCCTCTTTAATGAAAGCAATAGGAGAGGAAATGGTGGGAAAGGGTTTATCTGTCGAGTATTTGCATTGTGCGTCTGACAACAACTCAATTGATGGGGTGATTATTCCATCATGTAAGGTAGGCATTGTTGATGGAACAGCACCGCATATCATTGAACCAAAAGCTCCGGGTGTAATTGAAGAGTATGTAAACTTAGGCGTTGCATGGGATTCACAAAAGCTCGCCCAGCATAAAGAAAAAATCCTAGAATTAACGGTTGAAATTTCTAACAAGTTTGATCATGCATATAAAACATTTGCAGAAGGTCTTAGACGTCATGATGATATTGAAAAAATCTATATAAACAATATGGATTTTGAGGAAGCGAACAAACTTTCGGAAGAATTAATCCAGATTTTTTATGGTAATCAAGAAGTAAGTAAAAAATCTAAGGTAAGACATAGCTTCTTAGGTGCAGCAACACCTAATGGTCCAGTCGACTATATTCAAAATTTAACCGAAGAGGTCGAGAAGCGATATTTTATAAAGGGCAGAGCTGGTTCTGGAAAATCTACAATGCTTAAAAAAATTGCAAATGAAGCAGAAAATCGTGGATTTGATGTTGAAATCTATCATTGTGGTTTTGATCCACACAGTCTAGATATGGTGATTTTACCTGAGCAAAGTATTGCCATCTTTGATAGCACGGCCCCTCACGAGTATTTTCCTAACCGAGAAACAGATGAGATTGTAGATATGTACACAAGATGTATTGCACCTGGTACCGATGAAAAATTCGCAAAAGAAATTCAAGAAACAACAGATGGATATAAAACAAAAGTGGTGGAGGGAACTGCCTTGTTAGCAGAGGCAAAAGTCCTCCATGACGAGTTAGAAAAATATTATATAGAAGCGATGGATTTTAATAAGGTTAAAGATATTAAACAAACACTATTGAGTGAAATTGAGTTGTTACTAAAATAAGCCTAGAAGGAAGGAGAAATCCCTTCCTTTTTTTGATATACAATTAAGAAATCAACTAAATTTAAGATGGACGAGCATACTATTTTATTAAAACAATTTATATTGATATAATCAGAAATGTTAACTTTATGAAGTAAATATAAAAGAACATTGCAAATAGAAGGAGAGGAAAATGTCCAGTATGAAAAACCTAAATGAAATTCCATTTTCTGTATTGGATCTTGCTCCAGTCGTGGTTGGTGGATCCGCAAGTGATTCTTTTAAGAACACATTAGATCTCGCTCAACATGCTGAGAAATGGGGATTTAATCGATATTGGTTAGCTGAACACCATAATATGTCTGGAATTGCGAGCTCTGCTACTTCGCTCGTAATCGGACATGTAGCTGGAGGTACATCTAAAATTCGTGTAGGTTCTGGTGGAATTATGCTCCCGAATCACGCACCATTAGTTATAGCAGAACAATTCGGTACATTGGAATCGTTATACCCTGGACGAATCGATCTTGGCCTTGGGCGTGCACCTGGAACTGATCAACTAACAGCACGTGCTCTCCGGCGTGAGCTTAGAAGCAATGGCGAGGACTTCCCTGAACAATTAGAAGAATTAAGATCATATCTAGGAGTTGCTTCAGAGGCTGAAACTCGTCATGTAAGAGCAATTCCTGGTGAAGGATTGAACATTCCAATTTGGTTATTAGGGTCGAGCGGTTTTAGTGCACAATTGGCTGGGAAACTAGGATTACCGTTTGCTTTTGCAAGTCATTTTTCTCCAGATCAAACATTGCCAGCATTGAAGCTCTATCGCAACAGTTTCCAACCTTCTGAAGTCCTAGATGAGCCCTATGCGACGGTATGTGCTAATGTTGTTGCTGCAGAGACCGATAAAAAGGCAGAATATCTAGCTACCTCCATGCAACAGCAATTTCTTAATCTAATTCGTAACCGTCCCGGCAAACTGAATCCCCCTGTTGAAAACATGGATGAAGTATGGAGTGATTATGAAAAATCAGCAATTCATCAACAGTTAGGTTCTTCTATTGTCGGAAGCCCGATTGTAGTTAAAGAGAAATTAGAAAACTTTTTACATGCAACACAGGCGGATGAAATTATGGTTAATGCTCAAGTTTTTGATCATTATGATCGATTGCGTTCGTATGAGATTCTTTCGGAGATTATTAAATCATAGCTCAGGTAAATGAGAACCTTTAAAATGTAAATTTTATAAAACGTAGAAATCGCCTTGACTGCTTCAAGGCGATTTTTACATATATTAAGCTATAAAAACTCAGTTTACTTGATTGCTATAAAAACTGAAAAGTGGGAAGATATAGACAGAGTATCAACTCGTAATTGTTGTTAAAAGGGAGTTCTATAATGCTTATAACTGATAATTTTTCGACTATCTTACAAAATAACCCAACTAAAATTGCGATCCAAAACGATCAAAAGAAAATTACATATAATGAACTGAATACGAGAATCAATCAAATTGCAAATGGACTTCTTTCCTTAGGGGTAATTAAACCCGTGAAAGGCACTCCAAAAGTAGCGTTGTTGCTCGATAATGGCATAGAATTTTTAGAAACTTTTCTTGCAGTTGCAAAAATAGGCTGGATTGCTGTTCCGTTCGATACGAAATGGAACTCAAATGAAATCGAAACGATTACACATAAATGCTCTCCTGATTTCCTAATTACTGAAGAAAAATACCAAAAGAATCTGAAACAAGCAGGTTCGTCTTGTTTGGTACTTTCATTTAAGAGTAAAAATAATCTTTTGAAAATGAAATCTCTAGAACAATGGATCGATTTGCAGTCCGAAATCCCACCAAAGCTAGAAATTACAAAAGACTCACTGTTTTATATGGGCTTTACATCAGGCACGACAGGTAATCCAAAGGCTTTTGTTCGTTCACATCATTCTTGGGTAGAAAGCTTTAAAGGAGGTAACATTGAATTTGAATGTAGCTCAAATGATCGAGTACTTGTTCTAGGGCCACTCGTGCATTCTCTATTTTTATATGCTGCCATACATACCCTGTTCATAGGTGGACATGTTACCTTATTAACCAAGTTTTCCCCTACGAAAACACTTGAAATACTTGAGCATGAGTCGATATCTGTCATTTATTTTGTTCCAACAATGTTCGAAGCAATCCATCAGTCTAGCAAAAAAAATCCTAATATTGCTGAATATTCATTGCAAACTGTGATTTCTTCTGGTGCAAAATGGAGTCCGAAATCCAAACAGCACTTAAAAGAAATCTTTCCAAATGTGAATATGTATGAATTTTATGGGGCATCGGAATTAAGTTTTGTTACGATTCTAGACCCTAAAGGAAACGAAGAAAGACCTGATTCTGTTGGGCGCCCGTTTCATAACGTCAAAATAGAACTCCGAGATCCAAATAATCAGGTAGTTAAGGATGGGGAAGTCGGAAAATTATATGTGCAAAGTGAGTATATATTTTCTGGCTATTATCAAAACGAAGCAGAAACTGCATTAGTTATCAAAGATGGTTGGGCGACAGTAGGTGATATGGCAGTAGTTGATAAAGATGGGTATATAACAATTGTAGGACGAGAAAAAAATATGATCATTTATGGTGGACTCAATATTTATCCAGAGGAAGTAGAAAAAATACTTCTACACTTACCTGAAATTGATGAGGTTATCGTGATTGGTGTTTCTGATTCTTATTGGGGAGAAAAAATCACGTGTGTCGTTAAATTTAAGGAAAATCAGCTTTTGAGTGATCGTGAACTAAAAGCATACTGTCGCAAACATCTTGCTGCATATAAATGTCCGCGCGATATAGTAACAGTCGATTTTTTCCCCTACACATCTAGTGGAAAAATAGCAAGAAAACGTTTAAAAGATTGGCTAGAAAATGGGATGAACGATTATTATGAATAAAGCTGTGATTGTAAAAGCAAAAAGATCCCCTATCGGCAAAAAGGGCGGCATTTTAAAAGACCTTAGGTGTGAAACACTTGCAGCAACTGTCATAAAAAATATTATAGAAGAATGTCAATTAGATCCTGAAGAAATAAGCGATGTTATCCTCGGCAATGCAGTCGGCCCAGGTGGGAATATTGCTCGTCTCTCATCACTTTCGGCAGGACTTCCTGTTCATGTCCCAGGTCTCACAATTGACCGTCAATGCGGTTCAGGGTTAGAGGCAATTAACCTTGCCGCAAGATTCGTTCAAGCAGGTGCTGGTGATATTTATTTAGCAGGTGGAGTTGAAAGCACTAGTACAGAACCGATCAAAATTGATTATCAAGATTTTAAAGTAGGAAACCTAGAAATCATTAAACGAGCTCGATTTTCCCCTGATGAGATTGGTGATCCTGATATGGGAGTCGCAGCTGAAAATGTTGCTAGAAAATATCATGTATCACGTGAAGATCAAGATTCATTCGCTTTGAGGAGTTATCAAAAAACAATTCAATCTATACAAAACGGGAATTTCTATGATGAAATCACTCCTTTTTTATTAACCGAAGATGGGTGTGAAACGAGAAGTGATGAAACCCCAAGAGAAAAGGCGAATTACGAAAAAATACTAAAACGTTCACAACCTGTTTTTGACCAAGATGGAACAGTTACTGCTGGAAATTCTTGTTCAGTTAATGATGGAGCGTCAATCGTTCTCGTCATGTCAGAACAAAGAGCAAAGCAGCTAGGATTGAAACCTATTCTTTCATTTATTGACTCGCAAGCAACGGGAGTAGATCCAAATTACCTCGGGATAGGTCCTGTAGCAGCAGTTCAAAAACTACTAGCTAAAAATCAAAAAGAAATAAATGACATAGATCTTGTAGAGTTTAACGAAGCCTTTGCTGCACAAGTTGTTGCCTCTACTAGAGAATTAAGTATCCCATATGAAAAATTAAATGTCGGTGGAGGAGCTATTGCCTACGGTCACCCATATGGTGCTTCAGGGGCAATATTAGTGACCCGTTTATGCAAAGAAATGCAAAATAGAAACTCAAAAACTGGACTGGCAACCCTTGGGATTGGTGGGGGAATTGGCTTGGCAACACTTTTTGAGCGTTATATATAAATAGTTTTCGGATGGGATAGTCCTCTGTTTAGAGAGGTGTGCAAAGGAAAATGCTCATCACCTTAATTGTTAACCATTTTAATATATTGGTTGACATTAGATTCTCTTACTTGTTAAAATAGTCTTATATTTTAGCAAAAGGACTGATACATAAAATGAAAACTAAAGAAATGATGTACGTATCATTATTCACTGCTATTGTTGCAGCGTTAGGAATTCTACCTCCTGTTACATTACCTTTCATTCCTGTTCCAATAACTGCCCAAACACTAGGAGTTATGCTTGCTGGAACAGTTCTAGGTGCTAGGTTGGGGGGACTAAGTTTACTCGTATTTTTATTACTTGTAATAGCAGGTGCACCAGTATTATCAGGTGGACGAGGTGGTTTAGGTGTAATCTTTGGACCAAGTGGTGGCTTCATTTTAAGCTGGCCAATATCTGCTTTTGTGATTGGCTTACTAATTGAAAAAACAGTACCGCACTTAAATTTTATTAAAGTGCTCGGCATTAATATTATAGCTGGAATTCTACTAGTCTACTTAATTGGTATACCTTGGATAGCGGTAATGACAAACATTTCAATAACACAAGCAGCGATCGGTTCTGCGATTTTTCTACCGGGTGATCTTATCAAAGCAGCTATTGTGTCATCGTTTGCTCCACAATTGATTAAAAGACTGAATTTAAGGAAATGAAAGTGATTATTATACGTAAAAAGCACTCCAACTTGGGAGTGCTTTTTACGTATACAAGTAGAAGTTAATGTTTAAGCAGATCTTTTTCGTTATTTTCAAACCAGTGATATGATAATCATACAATTAAAGTTAAAGAGGTGCTGAACATGAAAATTGAAGTATGGTCTGACTATGTTTGTCCATTTTGTTATATAGGGAAACGTCGTTTGGAGGCAGCATTAGAACAGTTTCCACATCGAGATAAGGTAGAGGTTACATTTAAAAGCTTTGAATTAGATCCTAACTCTAGTTCAGAAACGAATCTTTCTATTCATGAAGTTTTGGCAAAAAAATACGGGACTTCAGTAGAACAGGCTAAAAAAATGAGCGAGGGAGTAGGACAACAAGCTACGACCGTGGGTTTAAACTTTAACTTTGATGGCATGAAGCCAACTAATACATTTAATGCTCATCGTCTTGCTAAGTTTGCAGAAACAAAAGGCAAAGAAGCTGAAGTCACAGAAAGTTTGTTAAAGTCTTATTTTATCGATTCTAAACACATTGGGAATCTCGAAACACTTCTTCAGATTACACAAGATGCAGAGTTAAACAGAGAAGAAGTGGAATTGTTATTAAGTGGCACGGAATTTGAAGAAAGTGTACGTGCTGATGAAGCGGAAGCAAGAGAAATTGGTGTCCAAGGTGTACCATTTTTTGTGTTAAATCGTAAATACGCAATATCTGGCGCACAACCTACAGAGGTTTTTCTTGAAACTTTACAAAAGGTATGGGAAGAAGAGAACACAAAAACGCCTCTACAGACTATCACTTCAAAAACTGAATTAGGTGCGACATGTACTGACGATGGTTGTGAAGTGTAAAAAGAATTTATCAATTGATAATAACGCTTGGAAGATATTGGATCCAAGCGTTTTTTTTTATTGTTTAGAAAATTATAAAATTCTTGTACTGTGGATAACGTTTCTGCATCCAGCTCCAGCGCCTAGCCCCGACGCACAGGACGTGCTAGTGCAGTCAATGCGACAGGATGTCGCGTTTTTGACTGCCTCGAGGTCATAAGTCAATTATAAATTGAAGGTAAAGAACACCTTCTATTTATAATCGCCTTATGCTATGCCTAAGGCTGTTCAAGGCGCCCCGCGCTTTTGTTCTGTTCTGATGGATTATCGCTTATTTACTAAAAGTTGGTTCTAATGAGTCTTTTCCATAATAGAATTAGTCTAATTGGGAACTCTAAGAAAAATACATTGTCTATAGGTGAATGAAATGAAAATGTTATGCATTGATGGTGGTGGTATTCGTGGTGTGTTTGCTGTTGCCATCTTACAAGCCTTAGAGGAAGAGTATGGACACCCAGTTGGAGAACTTTTTGACGTTATTGCGGGAACGAGTACCGGTGCGATAATCGCAGCATCCGTTGCTTTAGAAAAGAAGATGAGCGTTGTTCACGAAAGGTATAAAACGTACGGAGAAAAAATCTTTGTTAGGCAAGCAAAGGTTGGTTTATTTAAGAGTATTTATAGTGATCGCTATTTACGCCGATTTTTTCAAAAAACGTTCGGTGACTTAACACTAGCTGATATCGGGAAGCCCCTATTAATTCCAGCTGTTGATCTTACCCATGGAAAGCCATATGTACATCGATCAAATTACGGCCCAAAAGCAGGGGATTTAACGATAAAGCTTTGGGATGCTGTTCTTTCTTCCTGTTCTGCACCTGTTTATTTTCCTCCTAATAATATTAAAAATCAATACTTATCGATTGATGGAGGTATGTGGGCGAATAACCCCTCTTTAGTCTGTGTAACAGAGGTACTTCATCACTTTAAGAAGAATATAAATGAAATGAAAATTTTGTCTCTTGGGACAGGACTACAGAAGATTTCATTTCCGATCGAAAATAATAAATACTGGGGTGTTAAGCACTGGCTACCCTTCCACTTCCCATCAATGAAAGTAACGCCAAAATTGCTCGATTTAGCTCTCAACTTGTCATCAGAATCGGTTTCCTATCATTGTCAGCATCTTTTAGGAGACAACTATCTCCGAATAAATGAGGAGCTTGGCGAAGAAGTACCATTTGATGAAGTGAAATTCATGGACGGGCTTAGTATGTTAGGAAAGCAAGTTTTGACAGAGCAACTAGATGAGGTTAAGAGGTTTTTAGAGAATGAATAAAAAGATAACCAACGGGTTACCGTCTTGTTTTATAATTGACAGGTAAGGGTATTATAAAACTATTCTTTGTTCTGAGCCATTGTGATAGTAATTAAAAAACAGGGGGATTGCACCTTGAATTTAACACCAGAGCAACGCATCTCGTTACACGGATTTAATAACCTTACAAAATCATTGAGTTTTAATATGTATGACATATGCTACACAAAAACTAGAGAAGAACGGGAAGCCTACATTGAATATATTGATGAGCAATATAATGCAGAACGCCTAACGAAAATTCTGAAAAATGTTGCGGATATCATTGATGCTCACGTTTTAAATATCGCCAAACAGGATTATGTACCACAAGGAGCGAGTGTAACGATTCTTGTCTCAGAGGGACCTATTGTTGAGGTCCCAAACGAATCACTTGAGGAATCTCCAGGTCCACTTCCAGACTCTGTTGTTTGCCAATTAGACAAAAGTCATATTACAGTTCATACATATCCTGAATTTCACCCATTTGAGGGAATTAGTACATTCAGAGCGGACATTGATGTATCTACCTGCGGAGAAATTTCTCCACTTAAAGCCTTAAATTACCTGATCCATTCTTTTGAAACGGATATCATGACACTCGACTATCGAGTAAGAGGGTTCACTAGGGATATAAAAGGTAAAAAGCTGTTTATTGATCATGACATCAATTCAATACAAAATTACATCCCAAAAGAAGTAGCAAACTTGTATGACATGATCGATGTAAATATTTACCAAGAAAATATCTTTCATACGAAGTGCAAGTTAAAAGAATTTGATATCAATAACTATTTATTTGGCTATACAAAGGAAAAGCTTGATCCAAAGGAAGTAGAAGAAATTACTGAAAAAGTAACGATTGAGATGGATGAAATATTTTATGGGAAAAATATCAATTCTTCCTCATATGAATGATGAATCTATCACATTCTAGATGCAAATGACGATCTAAGAAAAAGAAACCTTCCTTGGTAAAGGATCTAATTAACAAAGCGGAGCAGTTCTAAACTGCTCTTCTTTTCTGTTATTTTCATTGTTAACTATCGAATTAAGTTATAATATAAATCAAATCACCAGTTTGCATGATAGTAGAATACACATTAAGAAAGCTAGGGGACATTATGGAAAGATTAAGATCATTATGGAAAGCAATTAAACGCTTTTGGAAAAACAGACATATTAATCAAATTCTTTTACTATTATTATTAGTTCTATTCTTACTATCAATCCTCTTTTTTGCTTTCATGGCAAGTCAAGCAAATGTGAGTTCGTTAAAAGAAGGTTTAAGTCAATCAACCGTGATTTATGATAAAAATGAAGAAACGGCCACTGCAATCACAACAAACCGAACAGAGGGAATTGAGATTGATGAAGTGCCGGATCACGTTCCAAATGCCATCATTGCAATCGAAGATGAACGCTTTTATAAACACAATGGCTTTGATATTAAAGGAATGGCCAGAGCCTTTTTCAATAATCTGTTTGCTGGACGGATTACCGGTGGTGGAAGCACAATTACCCAACAGCTCACTAAAAACGCGTTACTGTCATCAACTCAGACATATAAACGCAAAGTCGAGGAATTGTTTTTAGCAGTGGAAATTGAAAAGCATTATTCAAAAAATGAAATTCTGCAAATGTATGTAAATCAAGTTTATTTTGGAAGTGGTGCATGGGGAATTAACCAAGCGTCAAAGAAATACTTTAACAAAAACATCGAGAACATTAGTATAAGTGAAGCAGCACTTCTAGCTGGTTTATTGAAAGCACCTTCAGCTTTAGATCCTTATAATAACTATAAAGCTGCAATGGAAAGACGAAATCTTGTTTTAAATAATATGAATGAAATGGGCATGATTTCAGATTCAGAATACAAAAACGCCAAAATAGAGAAAATTGAATTAAAAGATGGTGGCGGAAGCACTATTAAGCGCGACTTTCCTTATTATGTTGATGCTGTTTTAGATGAAGCGATTAACAAGTACGGATTATCTCAAGATGAAATTTTAACAAGGGGATATCGTATTTATACTGAACTTGATCAAAACATTCAAGCTTCCCTTGAGGATGTCTATAAACAAGATCGTCTTTTTCCACGTGATAAAGGAGGTGCAATGGTCCAAAGTGGAGCAGTGCTTTTGGATCCAAGCACCGGAGGAGTTCGTGGACTCGTTGGTGGAAGAGGCGATGCTGTATTTCGTGGGTTTAACCGTGCCACACACATAAAAGCACAGCCTGGATCAACAATGAAACCATTAGCTGCATATACGCCAGCCCTTGAAGAAGGATATGAGATCGATTCAATTCTCAAGGATGAGCCAATTGTTGTCGGAAGCTACAAGCCTGAGAACTTTTCAAAAACCTTTGGTGGAGATGTTCCTATGTATAAAGCATTGGAACACTCGTTAAATGTTCCGGCTGTATGGCTTCTAAATGAAATTGGTTTAGAAAAAGGCCTTGACGCTTTGAATCGCTTTGGAATTTCAGTGGATGAGGAAGATAAATACTTAGGAATTGCTCTAGGCGGCATGCATAAAGGGATTTCTCCGCTAGAGTTAGCTGAGGCTTATTCAGCATTTCCGAATCAAGGAAAAAGAAATGATAGCCATTTTATTACGAAAATCGTGGGTCCAACTGGTAATATTATAACTGAACACAAGGGTAAAACAACAAAAGTAACATCCAAAGCTGTAGCAAACGACATCACATCAATGCTTTTAAATGTTGTTGAAACAGGGACAGGTAAAGAGGCAAGTATATCAGGTGTTCAACTTGCAGGTAAGACCGGATCAACTCAGCTTCCTTATAGCGATATTGATGGAACAAAAGATCAATGGTTTGTCGGATATACGCCAAATCTCGTCGGATCAATATGGCTAGGATATGATCAAACAGATAGAGAGCACTATTTATCTGGTAAAAGCTCTGACGATGTTGTACCAATATTTAAGAAGGTCATGGAAAAATCACTCCAATATACTGAACCAGCAGAATTTGAAGTGAACTCAGTAAATGCGATGTTAGCGGGAGAACAACAAAAGCAAGAAACAAGGAAAGCAATTAAAGAAAAAGCAGAAGAAATTGAGGGGATTGTAAAAGAAGAAAGTAAGAAGTGGCCAATCATGCTAGAACAAGCAAAGCAAGACTTTGAAAAAGTTAGTCGGCTTATTAAGGATAAGGTGCAGGAATTCGTTGAGAATTAAATAGAAATCTCTAACATTTGGAATAGTAGGAGGCTATATGACACAAAGAGATCTTGTTCAATACTATATTGTAAACAAAGAATTAAACATGTCACCAGGGAAAATAGCTGCTCAAGTCGCGCATGCTGCAACAATTAGTACACTTGATATCCTATCACCCACGTCAAGATTCGCTACACATAAAGAGGATTTTGTTGAATGGTACCAAACAGGAATGAAGAAAGTGATACTTAAGGGGCGGCAGAAAGACTTGGAGAAGTTAGAAAAACTAGAATACTATGCAATTCATGATAGCGGGCGAACAGAAATTGCATCTGGTTCATTAACTGTCATCGTATTGCCACCAATGCCAAAATCTCTTGGTAAAGAAATCGTCGGCTATCTAGCATTGTTATAAATTTTGAAATAGTATTAAATAGGTTATGATAAAGAGATTACACCCGAGGAGGACTTTACCTTGCTAACACAATCAATTTCACTCTATATTAAAGAAAACTCATTAGATCATGAACTAGCTCTCTATCAAGAAGAAAAAGAATTTGCCGAAAAGCATGAACTACTACCTGAAGGTATAAACGTCACCGTTAAAGAACCACAAACTAGATTTGTTACTTCTTACGTTGAGAGAGTTGACAAAGAGACAGAAGAGTTGATCTCAGAAGAGGCAGCAGAACTGTTTTTAAAAAAGCCAGTATCCTTTGTGAAACAACATAAAAATGAGTTCATTTACATGGAATCTCCTTGGCTCGAACTTATTAACGTGGATGCTCTTATGATTGAGCAGGATGATGTGTTCAAAAGCATTAATGTTCTTTTAGGATTGAAACTAAAGAAAAAAGTAGGAGAAAAGATAAAAAGCGTTTTATCAACTAAACTTAGTGGAAAAGAAACAAGCTATCAAATGATGTTTAACGATAAAGATGGATTATGGGATTTGAATTTCGCGCTAGATGACATAGAAGGATTCAATGAAGAATTGTCCTTTAGTGAAGTTTATGGCATGGTTTATCAGTTTTTATTTAGAATGATAGAAGAGGTTGAGGAGAACAAAAGAGAACAACCTTGATTTTTATGAATTATAAAAGCCTTATGGATTAATTCATGATCAGGTTGTAAGTTGTAACATGCAATTAATGTTAACGTTAACTTTCTCTAGTTCCATTCTTCGTATTTATTAAAGTATTTCTATTACTTTTAGAAATGTCTCGGGTGAAGGGTGACCAGCTCATCCGTAACCATCCTAATATTTCGATATTCTTAGAATGGAACAAATAGTCATTTTCTTATTCCATTAAAGGGCCATATTCCAAACCATTTCGCACAATCTGATTCTTGTAACATCGATTTCAATAAGTCAAATAAAGGTCGGCTTCCATGTCATTGGATAATTTTCAAACGAATTAATAGGCACAATCCTCATCCTTTTTCATACAATTATAAAATTGTATGGCAACAAATTCAAATCCATAAATTCTTTTAAAATTTTTTACTCGTATTTTCACGAACGAGTGTTTTACTTAAATAAGGAGTAGAGCCTTTTCTTATTCAAGTAACGAGCAGTGTTGTATAATTAGGAAAACTGTTAAAATAGCCATAAAAGAAAAAAACTTAAGGAGAAAAGATAATGTTAAATTCTGATTTGGATATACGCTTAGAACCACGCATTAAAGAATTATACCAATTACATAAGGAACGTTCTGCAAATATTGACTGGAGCTATCACGAATTTATTCCATGGGACAAGGCCATGTCCTTTAAACGAGTTCCTTGGGATGAGAGTCAAGTAACTCTTCCAGAAGGTGTAATTGTAGCGATAGAAACAGCATTACTTACAGAAGTAAATTTACCTTGGTATACTTCGCATTTGGATTATACATTTAAAAATGCAATGGAAGTAATAAATGATTTCGTACGCACTTGGACGGCTGAAGAAGACCAGCACTCTAACTTACTTGAAACGTATTTATTGGTGACACGAAACGTAAATCCTACAAGATTGCATGAATTAAGAAGACGAGTAGTTGAAAGTGGTTGGTTTCCAGACTTCACTAACCCTCTAGCAACAATGGCCTATACTTCATTGCAAGAGTTAGCCACACTAGTTTTTTATAATAATGTAGCTAAAATAGCGAGTCCACACGACAAAGATTTAGCAACATTACTTCGACGTTTAGCGAAAGACGAAGCACTTCATTATGCATTCTATCGCGACACAGTGAAAGCACATCTTGAACTTGATCCTAATTTCATTGTTTATTTTGAGAATGTAATTATTAATTTCTCTATGCCAGGCGCCGTTATGCCAGACTATAGCGATAGAATGAAAACCATTGCAATAGATGCGAATTATGGCCCACTACAATACTTTGACCAGGTATTAGATGTAATTGTGACTTATTGGGATATTGCTAACTTACAACCTACTAGCGAAGATGCCAAACAATCACAAGCGAATATATTGAAATATCATGGGCGTTTAAAAAGAATTAGAGATCGCCATCTAGCAAAAAAATAGATGTATGAAAGGATTTTTTATAATGAAAACAACTTGCGAAATATGTGAAAAAGAAACGAAAGATAAAGTAAGTTATTTAGAGCTTGATACGTGGGAATTTGATTTTTTAAACAAAGAGAAAAAAGATTTTTACTCTATTTGTTTTGATTGTTTTGACAAACATACCAATAATTTTATTGATAAAGAAATGGATCTTGAATTGAGAAAAAAACGTTCTCTTTCGGTAAATAGAGAGATCCAAGAAGAAATCGAGGCTATTCTTGAAATCGAAAGTTAATTCTAGTTGCAAGTTACTTAACTTAGAAAATATATGAAATAATAATTTGACTAGTTTTCAAGGAGGGATTTTTTTTTTGTCCTCTAAGAGTAAGTATACAAAGGGCTAGACCAATTATAATTCAGTTCTTCATTTTTGATAACCTACCATGGATTAACCGATGAATACCGTGGTTACTTAACTCCATTTCGGCAGCTATCAGGATTCCATAGCACAATAATAAAAAGCCAGTTTTTCTAGTTTACGGAAAACTGGCTTTTTATTTATTATATATTGAACTAATCGTTTGTGAAGAAATGTACTTAAACGAACTGGTGCTTGTGCGGCCGAGCTTAGGTCGTATCATATAGCGGGTGGGATTCCCGTCGAGTAAGAACTAGCCATTCGCTCGTAGCGAGTCTTGGAGGGCT